>JBHHYW010000089.1:0-8839 GCA_046757745.1 Candidatus Scalindua sp. | reverse complement strand
TTCCGGCACAGGAGAAGTTTTGTGCTTGACAAACGGGGGCCTTATAGGTGTTAGGTTAAAAGGCAATAGGGTTATCAAATTCATTACATGCATCTACTAAATTCTGAAGTTGTTCTACAAATTGTTTATGAATTTGATTGTCGTCTTTATCTGAGTAACTTAGTTTTGAAATAAAGTTGATTTCAGATACTAGGCTTGGTATTTCACTATAGGGTATAAAATCACCACAATGAGAACCAGAATAGATAATTTGTTGAAAAATTATTGGAATGTTATTTTGATGAGGTTCAAGGATACTACGGATATGACCAACCATAGAAATATTACCTATGTAATGAGAGAGCGCTTCTCCATTTTCATGTTTACACATATTATTTAAAATCCACTGATCAACTTCTAAGTCAATATCAATGTTGTCATTAATACATATAAGTGAACCATCAGTATCGCGTTTAAGACGCCATTCAGGGTGAGGTAATGTTTTTAAATCACCTTTTTCATAGCAGTTACAATAAACTGTTGCATCAAGACCCATTTTGAAAGCCAAACAATCAATATAAGATATTATGTTTGTGATAACTTGTTAAGGCTGCATAATAGATTAATGAAATTTTAAAATCAATAGAAATTTGACGTAATTCATTGTTCTATAATGATTTCTGAGATAAATATTTAGTACTTGAATATTTCGTATTATGCCTATTTGACTTGATGATTGTCTTATGTTTAGTATAATTTCTTGACTAAATTAACTTAAATATGGCCTGGGTTGAGTTCTGAAAAATGCTAAAAATATACAACAAACTGAAAGATTTACGGAGGATGAAACAATTAGATTCCCTGTCTGTCTGCCATGAGAGAGATACCACGGGAATGACAAATAATATAATAAACTGTCATTCCCGACACAGATTGGGAATCTATTTTCGAAGTAATACCGTAATAATATTGGCTGCTCTTGTTGTTATGTGTGTGGTCAGTCGATTGTTGTTTATAGGCCATTATCTTGAGGGGTGGGATAGTATTGATTTTGCCCTGGGACTTCATGATTATGATATAGCGTCTTATCAACCTCATTTCCCGGGATATCCTGTGTATATGTTCCTGTGCTGGTTGGTTCATCTTTTTACAGACAATGATACCTTCGCATTAACGATACCAGGTGCTGTAATGGGTAGCGCAGCGTCTGTACCATTATATTATTTGGCAAAGAGGATGTTTTCTGAAAAGATCGCATTACTTACTGCCATCATTTATGTTGTTAATCCCTTATGCTGGTTACAATCAGAAAAAGCCTTGTCGGATGCAGTTGGCTTGTTCTTCGTAATACTATCCTCCCAGTTGCTGTTTTATGCATCTACATCCAGGACGTATACATTGAGATATTTGATTTCTGGCAGTGTGATCCTGGGAATATGCTTGGGTGTAAGGCTCAGTTATTTTCCATTTATTATCCTGTGGCTTTTTGTGTTGTATGCGTTATCGAAATCGAACGGGAGGAAGAGAACGATACGTTATGGAGTGCTTGGATTCGTTGCCGGAATATCTATCTGGTTGATTCCCCTTGCGTGTTATACGGGATTTAAGCCACTCATGATAAATGGATTCAGCTTTGTGTTCGGGCATTTCGGTGATTGGGGGGGATCGGTAGTAACATCGCAGAATATACTATCAAGGTTTTTGGATTTTATGTGGTGCGTATTCTGTAATGGACTTGGCTTCTGGTGCTATGACACGTCCGCCTTTCGTGTTATGCCATCCATTATAATGGGGCTTGGTATATTGTTTTATTTGAGACACGCAAGATTTGATTTCAAAACAAGATTCATAACGTTTTATATGGCGCCATACTTCTTGTGGGTGTTTTTTGGTCAAAATCTGGAAAAGCCGCGCCACGTATTACCATTGATCCCGTTTATCATAATCTTTGTTTCTGCAGGCCTGGCAAGGTTAAGGGATTTTAAATATTCATGCTCAAGTTTAGGATTTAGCAGGTATAAATATTTTTCACCGTACTATTTATTTATTGGTATTTTAATCATGAGTATGAGTATCATATCTATAAGACTTGTATATGTCCATAAGAATGAGCCGTTAGCACAAATACAGCTATTGGATTACGTAGAAAACAATTATAATGGTCCGTCAACGCGCATTTATTGCTGGGAGACGAAGAGGTTTTTTACATACTATGCCCCTTTGTGGGATGCAAGGAGAGCCAGGAATATTGATGATTTACAGTATGATATAGAGGCGTCTTTGGTTACACCGGAAATAATATTATCTACTTCAAAGGTTGATGGAATTAATTCTATTGTGGGCAGTTCAAGCGCAGTTGTTGAATTTAAAAATAATCGGTATATTAATAATCCATATCATGAACTGACTCTTTATGAGTTGAGTATTCCTAGCCTGAACGAGCCAGACCAAACAGGAGGTGTTGAATCACAAATCATAAATCACAAACTACAAACAAATTACAAATTCCAATGTTTACCTGTAGGCAGACAGGAATGATCAAAACCAGTTTGTTTGAATTTTAGTAATTGGAATTTATTATTTGGTGTTTACCTGCCAGAAAAACAATATCTGGCTGGTTAGGCGTCCTGAAGACTTGCATAAATGATTATTTTACAGTTCTAAGCTCAGCTTTGCCAAATTTGGTTAAAATATTTTCACTAAGGGATTAAATGAGTAACAAACAACAAAACAAAAGATGGTTTTCTGTCTTTCACCCTGAAAAATTTCACCTGATGTTGTACTACTCTATTACGAGCTTTATTGTTATTGGCATAGTGAGTTTTCTGGTGGGTGAGATTTTCTCAAGGATGGAGAAGAATGACTTGATAGAGAGGAGTGAAAATTATGCGGGATACATAGTCGCGAACATTAACCTTGCATTGTACGAAGAATTCTTTGCTCCAACTATTCGTAAGTATGGGTATATTGACCTTGAAAATAATCAGGATCAATTTAACAGCCTCGACAAGGTTATAAAGAGTAATGTCTACGGATTAAACCTAAAGAAGGTCTATCTTTTTGATATGAACGGTCAGATTATTTACAGCAATATTGCCGAGCATGTAGGATATGTACTGAAGAGAGGCAAGAATATACAATTGGATTCAGCTATAAAGGGCGTTCCTGCTTCTGCACTTCAATATCCCGGGACGAAGGATTCAAAAGGCGCCAATGTGGAGGAGTCTTTGGTTGAGAGTTATTATCCTGTTTATGAATATAACGAAGGAGTCGTTAATAAAGCAAAGCAGGTGGGAGTCCTGGAAATCTATCAATATATGAAGGACTTAGACATTCAGATTGTAAAGGCACATAGAAAGGCAGTTGTAATAACAGGTTCAAGTATGGGGATATTATTCCTTATATTATTGCTGATCATTAAAAAAGCTTCTGGTGTTATTCACTTAAAGACTGATCAACTTGTTGAGGCCAGAAATCATCTGGAGGAGAAGGTAGGAGAGCGGACAGAAGAGATTAAACAAACTTACGAAAGGCTGCAGGAAACACAAAAACGTCTGAGCAGGTCTGAAAAACTGGCAGGGATAGGAACACTGGCAGCAGGTGTTGCCCATGAGATAAATAATCCTCTTGCTTCCGTTGCAAGTTGTGCCGAGGGCCTCATTAACCGTATGGATAATGTAGATTTTAAGTCAAAAGAAGATGAAGATGTTTTTCCAGATTATCTAAAGACAATTTGTGATGAGACGTATAGGTGTAAGGACATAATTTCCAAGCTATTAGATTTCTCGAGAAGACAAGCGCCCGTTCTTGGTAAGGTGGATATAAACAGTTTATTATCTGATGTCGTTAAGTTGGTAGGTAGGCAAAAAGAACTAAACAAGTTGAATATTGAGTTAAACTTCAGTACTGAACCTCTCATGATCTATGGAGATTTCAATCAACTCAAGCAGGTCTTTCTGAATATGATATTGAATGCGATTGATGCAACCGATGATGGAGGGCAAATCAGGATATCTACAGGCAGAAGTGATGATGATGCTCAAATAAAGTTTGAAGATTCAGGGTGTGGTATTGCGTCTGAGAATTTAGATAAGGTTTTTGAGCCATTTTTTTCTACTAAACCACCGGGTAAAGGCACCGGTCTTGGAATATCAATCTGCTATGGTATTATAGAGGAACATAAAGGCAAGATATTGGTTAGTAGTGACGGAGTAGGGAAGGGTGCGACATTTACGATTATTCTGCCTGTTGACACTAAGGTACAAAGTTAGGAAATCTTAGTGTGACAGTGTGTTGCATTAAGGGTGGTTTGTAGTACCTGGGGCAGACTCGCCATGGCGAGGATTCACCATGTGGAATAAGTAAAAAATAAGTTCAATTTGCAAAATAGCTATCATTTACTTATTTGATAAATAAATGTAAATTCCATAGGGCTGGCTCGTTTGTCCGTGTATTATGTAAGAGTAATGCAAGAATGAATCTTATTATATTGTAGAAAAGGTATTTATGAAAAGAAAACTAAAGGTTCTTTTTGTGGATGATGATGAAACCTTCAGCATGGTTATGAAAAAAGAATTATCCCGTATGGGTTACTCTATCGTTTGTGTCAATAGGGGTGAAGCCGCTACAGAGGCATTAAAGAAGCGTAACTTTGATGTAATAATTTTAGATATAAAGATGCCGGGTACTGGCGGGCTTAAAACGCTGAAGAGTATAAAGAAAATGGACCCTGAGGTGGAGGTAATTATGCTAACTGGACGGGCAACCATTGAAAATGCCGTTGAGTCAATGAAGATGGGGGCGTATGATTATATTACAAAGCCATGCAGACTTAATGAATTAGATATGCTCTTGAAGAAAGCTTATGAGAGAAGATTGCTATCTAAAGAAAATGTATCTTTAAAGAGATTGGCAACCAGTAGAGAACAGGATAAGACAATGATAAGCCGGAGCAACAAAATGAAACCTGTATTTAATCTTATAAACAAGGTTGCCGCAACAGATTCAACTGTGCTTATACATGGGGAAAGTGGTACAGGTAAGGAGCTTGTTGCCAGAGATATACATAAAAAGAGCAAACGTAACAGTCATCCATTTGTTGCCATCAACTGTGCAGCCCTTCAGGAGACCCTTCTCGAGAGCGAGCTTTTTGGTCATGTAAAGGGTGCGTTTACAGGGGCTCATGAGAACCGTATGGGATTGTTTGAGGTTGCAGACAGGGGCACATTATTCCTGGATGAAGTGGGTGAACTGCCAGTAAGTATTCAGGCAAAATTGCTGAGAGTGTTGGAGTCTGGAGAAATTCGTAGACTGGGGGACAGCAGGTCCATCTTTGTTGATACCAGGATCATAACGGCTACCAACAAAGACCTTGCATCTGAGGTTAAAAAGGGTTCTTTTCGTGAGGATTTGTTTTTCAGGATTAATATAGTTCACGTATCCTTGCCTCCCCTGAGAGAAAGAAGAGAGGACATTCCTTTGCTTGTAGAACACTTTTTGCAGACACACAAAATTAATTTGAGTGGAAAGACGGTTTGTTCTGATGCACTGGAGAGCATAATGAAATATAATTGGCCTGGTAATATCCGCGAACTTGAGAATTTGATAGAAAACTTGATGATTATTGTAGATGATGAAAAGATAGGTGTATGCAATTTGCCTGAAAAAATCAGAGGATATGCAGGTACGATTGATTATGACACTGGTACTGATGCTTCTCTGTCAGATCTTGAGAAACAACACATTATAAAAACCCTGGCGAAAATGAATGGCAACAAGACACATGTCGCTGAGACACTAGGTATATCTATAAAGACCCTATATAATAAGTTAAAATCATACAATATTCCTTATGATTTGAAATGATATGGATTAGGCATTGCAGACTTTTATGTTAGAACAGGTAAACAATAATAACGGTAATGGGAAATCATGCCTTTATAAGTATCTAGTACAGACATTTGACAGGACATATTTCCGCTTATGTCCTAATAGGATCAGGGCGTATCATAAACCGCATACTTACGACTTCAGTCCCCTGACCAGAGAAGAGTATTTAGAAAATCCTGAATTGTTTTACCAGAAACCTGATGAGATTCCTGAATTCTCGCTAACAAAAAAATCTGATGTAGGTAACGTTGAGATTTTTGACGTCAAATTTCCAAGTCCTGTTCAGACAGTACATGAAGAAAATAATATTGCATACGGATATTTCTACAAAAATAAAACTAAGAAGAGTCCAATTTCATTGATGATCATTCATGGATGGAGAAGGTCATTTCTATATAGCGAGAAAAAAATTGCCTTAAGACTGGCAAAAATTAACATAGATTGTTTTATCCTTAAGCTTCCCTTTCATATAGAAAGAACCCCTAAAGGCGCATTAAGTGGTGAATATACCCTTACCGGAGACGTATACAGTACTGTTGAGAGTACACGACAACTCATTATAGAAGTAAGGACAGTAAAGTCATGGATGCAGAGAGATACAGAGAAGATTGTAATCATGGGCATAAGCCTTGGTGGGATGATGGCACATCTGGCAATGGCAGTTGAGGAATTTGATGCCGGGATATCTATTGTGGGAGGAGGCAATAATGCTGGTATTATATGGGAGGGAATAGCTACGCAAGAAGTAAAAGAAAACATAATAAAGGCAGGCTTTACACGTGAGCAGGTAAATCATATTTTTCAGATGATTGATCCTTCTGTCCTTGCAAGACACAATAAGACAAAGAATGCATTAATGATGAATGGCATTTACGATGAGGTAATACCAGTAAAATTTACAGTTGAATTATGGGAGGCGTTGGGCAGGCCGAAGATAAAGTGGTACCCCTGTGCCCATGTCAACATTGTATTTATAATGAAGAGAGTCGTGGGTGATATGATTCAATTTATTCAGGAAACGGTTTAAATCCAAATGACTGATTATTTTATTTGTCCAAATTGTGGAGCAGAGGTAACGGTAAAGGCTTTGTCATGTCCTGAATGTGGTTCAGATGAAAAAACCGGATGGTCGGAGGATACGATGTATGATGGCCTTGACCTCCCTGCGTTTGAAGAGACAAGGGAAAACTCTTCAAAATCCATGTTTCAAAATAAATTCCTTCTGTACATCGTGGGAATTATGACCATTCTGGCCTTTATATGGTTTTTTGTAATGTAGACAATACCATGTTATTCCCAACTTGTCGCCTAAGGCGCCCCTGGGTGTGGCTTATGGATCCAACTCAGTCGGGATTGGAAATCTTGTGTGTTTGTAGTTTTATACTTTCGTGGGAATGACACAGAAAAGGCGGGAAGACACAACTATAGTATAGGATATTTTATTTCACCCCATGGGTTTGGTTATGCCGCACTGGCATCTGCTGTTATGGTATCCATGCATGACATAAACCCCTCAATAAGATTTGAAATATTCACAACAATTCCTGAGTGGTTTTTTCTGCAATCACTTTCAGGGCCATTTACATATCACAGTTCGTTTGCAAAGCGTTAGACATTAAACCTTAGACACTGTTTGAGAAACAAACGTAACTCTCGTGATAGCACACATATATGCCGGTTATCCTTTGTGATACATAAAAGCACACCGGGTTGTCCAATAATTAGACAGTAGGCTCATTTTTGTACTAAAAACAAAGGGTAGAATTACAGCAATATTTGAAATGCAAATTATCTATGTGCCGGATATATTATCAGTTAGAGTATTCTTGGGAAAATATTTGGTTTGAGTGTCTTAAATTAACTTTTGGCACATAAATAGCATAATGAAAGTATTACATAGTAATTTATCATAATCCTTACGTTTGGTGCTTTTAAAATATTTTATAAACAGTTGACAAGCTTTATACGAAATAACTATGGATGATATGAAGAAAGCGGCTGCGCGATTTGAGTCCCTTGATTACTCTCCAATTGGCCAATTTGTTCTCAGGAAGGATTTTATAGTTGTTTTTTGGAATAGATGTCTGGAATCCTGGACTGGTATCTCAAGGGATCAAATTGTTGGAACAGACCTGATTACTCACTTTCCACACCTTGGATGTGACAAGTATGCAGAAAATATAAGAAAAATATTTGATTCCAACCTCCCCATCATATTTTCATCACAGTTTAATAAGCATTTTATACCATCACCTCTGCCGGGAGGAAAATTTCGTATTCAAAATACATTTATAACCCGCATTCCTGCACAGGAAGAGGGAGAATATTATGCCTTTTTTGCAATACAGGACGAGACAAATATTACGGTTGCCCTTGAAAGTAACAAACGTGCCCTGCGCCAGCTTAAAGATGAAATTGAAGTTCGTAAGCAGGCAGAAGAGCAATTAGTACAACTCGCACGTTATGATAATATAACAGGATTGGCTAACCGTACACTTCTACGAGAAAGCCTGTTAATAGCTCTGGCTAAGACGCGCAGGAACAAGAAAACTTTTGCTTTGATGTTTCTGGATCTGGATCATTTTAAGGACATTAATGATACCATGGGGCACGATGTGGGTGATTTATTGCTTAAAAGTGTTGCTGATCGGTTAAAGAGTCGTGTGCGTGAGAATGATCTTGTGTCTCGCACGGGGGGGGATGAATTTGCAATACTTATTGACGATTGCAATCCTGACGATGCCGCACATGTTTCGCAAGGTATACTTGAAATACTTGCTCCATTTCATAAGCTTGGTAACAATGAAGTCTTTGTAAGTTCCAGCATCGGGATTGCAATGTGTCCGGATGCGGGTGAGGATCCTGAAAGTATCTGCAAGTCTGCCGATACTGCAATGTACCTTGCAAAGAAAATGGGAAGGAATAACTATCAGTTCTTTTCACAGGAATTGCACGAACAGACAATGAAGCG
>JBHHYW010000088.1:0-8866 GCA_046757745.1 Candidatus Scalindua sp. | reverse complement strand
TTATTGGCCCTAAATCCAGGGCAAGTCCAATAAGTTCTGAGATATACACGATAGGTATATTCAATTTGCGATTATACTCTTTTTCTATTTTCTTTTGCCTCATATCCAGGTTTGCATGACACATCGGACAAGCTACAGCTATTGCATCTGCACCTGCGTCTACAGCGCACTCTAAAATGTCATTAGTCAGCTTTAAGACTACGTCTGTTCGGCTGAGCGTAAAGCCACCACCGCAACAATTTGTTTTAAATTCCCAGTCTACTGGTATGGCTCCTATTGCCTCTACAATCTCATCCATAGACTTGGGGTTTTCAGGATCATCAAAATTAAGTACCTTTGGAGGTCTTACCAGAAGACATCCATAATAGCTGGCGATCTTCAAATCCCTGGGAGTCTTCTTTTTCTTCTCGGCTATTTCATCCATACAATAATTCTTGATTAGTTCAAGATAATTTAAGATCTTCACATCGCCATTACAGGACATTTCTATGGCATCCTCGACATCCTTTTTCAGTTTTTCATCGTCCGCAACATCTTTTTGAGAAATAATCAACCTTTGGGAACACATGGGGCAGGGTGCAAGTATTTCCTTAAAACCATATTTTTCTGCCAGGCTGATGTTTCTGACAGACAAGGCGGTTGAGAGTTTATGGTTTGTTGCGTGAGCCGAAGATGCACCACAGCAATTCCAATCATGGATTTCTTCCAGTTCAGGTCCTATTGCTTCGGACACCCTTAATACAGATGTGCCGTATTCCTCTGAACTTGAACCCATCGTTATTGCACAGCCTGGATAATAACCGATCCTCGTTTTTTCCTCTATTTGCATTTTTCAAATATTTTTTTAACGGCATCCTTACCTTCAATGTCATGAGGCAAGAATGACAACTTTCCTTTGCTTAACATTTGAGGACCGACTATTAAATCCTGCAGTGCGGTTTTAGGCCTCTTCATCTTGTATTCATTCAACATCCACAATTCAGAGATACGGCCATGCTTCTTGACGGAGTTAAGAAACGATTGGTGAAATGTTGTGATATTTTTTTCAAGCGGGTTGGCCAGGCCTTCTTCAAGTGACATTTCTCTTAAGACGTCCATTAATTCAGCTATCTTAACCTCTTTTGGACATCTTGTTGTACATGTTATACAGGATGCACACAGCCATATAGTTCTTGATGTTAAGGCCTCCCGTTTGGCGCCAATTTGTACAAATCTAATGATCTGATTCGGCATATAGTCCATCTCGTAAGCTACCGGGCACCCTGCAGTACACTTACCGCATTGATAGCATTTTTTTACATCTATTCCGCTTCTTTCTTCAACCTCTTTAGCAAAATCAGACTTTAATTCTTTTGTTGTAATTTTTATTTTCATATACTATTAAAACAGTTTATAGGACAGAAAGGTTCCTTTTTTATATAGCCTATAAGTCGACAATTTTCAGTCAATAAAAGCAAGAAATTGTCGACTTATAGGCTGCTTTACCATACTACTAAGCGGGATTTTATCGCACCGTTCGGCTGAGCTCACGCCGATGCCTTCGGTGTGTTAAAGGAAAATGCTTAATACTCGTCCTTATGCCCGCCCGGATGAATCCGTTCGGACAGGAAAATGGGAAACGAATCAAACAATTTTATAATTTAGCTATCACTCGTTACATATACACGGCTATCCTCTCGAAAGAGAGGTCTGCCTCCCAATCTTTGTACTAATAAATAAAGAAAAGCTTGAATACAATACGTAAATTATACTATAAAAAACAAATAAATGTCAAAAGATTAAATTCAGCCTTTTTTTATTGAAAGACTACCCGAAGCTATAGCATTTGATTTTCATTCTTCTTTTGTTCGATATTTTTTATTTTAAAATTCCGTATTTATACATTATATTATAAGATTGTAAATTGAGGAATTTAAGGATTTAGGAATTGTTTCCTGCCTGTTCACGTTCGCCTTGGCGGAGGTAGCTAGGAATCCCTCAATCCTTGAATGCCTAAATTCTTAAATCAAAATTATCATGATTCCAAAGGAAATATTAAAAAAGGTAAGACAGATACAGATACGCTCAAGCCGCCTGGTTAATGATGTATTGGCCGGTGAGTACGTAAGCGTCTTCAAGGGCAGAGGTATGGAATTTGAAGAAGTACGGGAATATCAGGCTGGTGATGATATACGCACGATTGACTGGAATGTCACTGCACGCCTGGGGCATCCTTATATAAAAAGATTTAAAGAAGAGAGAGAATTAACCATCATGTTTCTGGTAGATCTTAGTTATTCAGGTGAATTTGGAAGTGTGAAGCAGTTTAAAAACGAGATTGCAACCGAGATCTGCGCCCTGCTTGCCCTTTCTGCTGTAAGGAACAATGACAAGGTTGGCCTTATTCTCTTTACTGATAAGATAGAAAAGTTTGTACCGCCAAAGAAGGGAAAGACTCATGTTCTTCGCGTGATCAGAGAAGTACTTTACTACAAACCGGAAAATAAGGGGACCGATATATCTATAGCCCTTGAGTATCTTTTAAAGGTTATCAAGCGTAAGACAGTCTGCTTTCTGGTATCAGACTTTATAACTGAAGGTTTTGAACGTGCATTGCGCATTGCAAACAAGCGTCATGATATAATTGCAGCTTCTATAACAGACCCACGTGAATTAGAGATACCAAATGTTGGATTTGTTGAGTTGGAAGATGCGGAAACAGGCGAGATTACGCTTATTGATACATCAGACAGGAATATGATGGAAAGATTTAACAGATTTAATACAAAGAATATGCAGGATAGGGTGAAATTATTTAGAAGCATGGGTGTCGATTTGATTGACGTAAGGACGGACAGATCGTACGTAGAACCAATTATAAAATTCTTCAGGACAAGAGAAAAAAGACTTCGATACTGAAGGAAGAAATAAACACTTATAAATTTATTTGGTATTATCAATAAACTTATCAATTGCTTGCCAGTTAGCCCACAGGAGAAGACATATGCCATTATCCGGAAGTGAACAGCAACAGATTCAAAAGATGGTGGATGCTGCATCAAAAGAAGAACGGCAGGAAATGTGTGCGAGCGCTGAGGCCGCCTTGTTGCAGATCAACATGTTAGCAGGCCAAAAGATATTATCAATTAAAGAACATAAACCGGCCGAGGAAACTATTGAAATCTTAACGAGAGTCGAAGCAACAGAAAAGGGCAAGGGAGCATAGTTCAGGATGAAGCGTCGCCTTCAACTTACAAAAGAGCATTTATGCTCATAGCTGATGTTTGCAAAGATACTACTTCTAGGATGTAAGAAGGATAATTAGAGGAGAAGAATAATGGGATTATTCGGTTTCTTTGCACATAAATCCACAAAGAAAAGCATAAGAAAAAATATTGAGTTTTATAAAGGCCTCCATCCCGATAAGCGTGCTGGAATGATTTTCTACGTATGGCTAGGCAGAGGAATAAATCTCTCAGAAGTTGCAGGAAATCCAAACCTATTCATACCAATTGAAAAGATTAAGGGCCAAACCTTCATTATTCAATTATGGGGGAATATGGTCTTTATTGTTGGCATGTACTTTTCAACTTCTAAAAGAAATGGTAATGGTTAAAAGCATAACAAACGAATAAATGCCAATCCCCGATAATACAGATAAAGATAAATTGTCCGAAGTGACACTTGCGATTTTATGGCTTGGTGCACACGGTGATAAATGCGGTACCCGTGTTTGGAAAAATGTAGATTGGGATTTAACCGACCTCCTATTCGAGAAAGGTTGGATATCATATCCAAAAAGTAAGAGTAAATCTGTGATGCTAACCGATGACGGTGAAGAACTGGCAGAGAAATACTTTAGCAAGTATTTTTCAAAGGGTACATGAAGGCGAAACCGAATATGACACAGCAATAGCAATAGATGATGGCGAAATTATTGAAGGTGAGTTACCAAAAGACAAAATGACAATTGCCGAAGAGTATTTTGAACAACAACTGAAGAATCCAGAATTTAGGTTGCATTATATAAATAAGAAGGAAAAACTTGACATTGAGTATATGTTGGAAGAATTAAAACAGAGCATAATAAACAAAAAACCAACGAATTTATAGAATTAATTTGAGGTAAAAAACATGAATAATTTATATACAGCGGTAATTAAACAGGAAGATGATTGCTGGATTGGATGGATTGAAGAGATACCAGGAGTTAATTGCCAGGAAAAATCTCGAGAAGAATTAATGGAAACTTTAAAAGTTACTTTAGAAGAAGCTTTAGAGTTTAATCGGCAAGATGCAATTACGGCAGCAGGTTCTAGCTACGACGAAGAACAAATAGCATTATGAAACGTAATGCATTAATAAAATACATAAAGGCAAATGGTTGTAAATTTGTTAGAGAAGGTGGACGACACTCATGGTGGATTAATCCTGAGAAGAATAAGCGATCTGCTGTTCCCAGACATTCTGAAATTAAAGATAATTTGGTTAGAAAATTTGTAAAGACCTTGGAATAAAACCTATGAAGTAAAACATAACAAATGAAACAACTCGATATTTTATAGGTTATTACGGGAACATTAAATGTACTTTTTGGGTATATTAGGAAAGGCAGGTTAAGTAGTTTATTGCTATTTATTATATCATAATCATAAAGCGGCAAAGCCGCAACCAAGTTTGAAGTGTCTAAAGTGCCTAAAGTCAAAAAAGGTTTATTCCACCTGTCTGCGTGCTACGCACAGGCTGGCATGCAGGGTGGATTAAAGTCCTCGGCACTTTTTGTCCGGGGAAGCGAAGCGAATCCACCTTTATTATCTACAACAAATTGGGAAGACTCCCGTTCCAAACCCTAGACTGGTTTTATAGCATGAATAAAATCATAAGATACGGAATTTTTATTATCATAGTCCTTGTATATGCAGAATATACATACGCGGCCAGGAAAACCTTAGAGGAAGAAGATTCTAAGCCTCGCGTAAACGCCAATGTTGACAAAGCCAAAGTAACCATTGGAGACAAAATAAATTATAAGATAACGGTTGATTTTCCTGAAGGAATTGAGATTTTGCTTCCAGAGATAAAGGATGAAGTGGGAGAGTTTGCCGTAAAGGATTCTGGTATCGAAGAATCCAGGAATGAGGAAGGGAGGGTTACCCGGGAAATATGGTATATCCTTGAGACATTTAATACCGGTTCGTATATAATTCCGGCATTTGATATAAAATACAAAACGAAACCTGAATCAGAAGAAGCGACAGTAAAAACGCCGGAAGTGTTTATTGAGGTTCTAACCACACTTGATGAGAATGCCAGCGATATAAGAGATATAAAACCACCTGTGACAATAAATAAAAACTACTTCCGGCTCTACATTATTATTGCAATAGTTTTTGGGGTTTTGGTGTTTGCGGCAGCTGTAATATTATTTCTACAGCGTAGAAAACAGAAAGAGATTGAATTTGTACCTGAACCTCTACCTGCCTATCAGATTGCTTATAACGAGCTTGAAAACTTAAGGACCTTAAACCTGATATCGGAAGGCAGGATAAAGGAATATTATTATCGTCTGTCAAACATAGTCAGGCGCTATATTGAGAATAGATTTAAACTTATGGCCCCTGAAAGAACGACTGAAGAGTTCCTGGCAGAGATGACGGTTACTGACAGGTTGGCAGAAGTACATAAGACACTTATCAGCCATTTCCTTGAACACTGCGATATGGTTAAGTTTGCGGCGTATGGCCCTTGTAGCCGGGAAATAGAAAATGCATTTGATTCGGCAATAAAACTGGTTGACGAAACCAAAGAGGTTTCAGAGAAAGAGTTGAGTACACATTAAATAAAAATCTTAGACAGGATAACAGGATAAACCAGATATGTCTATTTCTCTTCGTAACAAGAAGTTTATGCTTAAGAAATATAATGTTAAAAATATTAAATAAGGAAACATTGTTTTGGGCAAAACAGAACTAGAAGTGGTATTAAATGATAACTTGGCTAAAGAAACCGATCACGTTGTTTTAGTAGACGATTCTTTGTTATTACAATCATTATCAGTTGATGTCGATATTTTTGATATGTATTCTGATTTTGCAGGAGAGCCTATAAGCTTAAATGAATATTTAATTCCAGGAAAGGCTTTAAAAAGAAATTTACCTCTTGGAATAATTTACGGTGTTCCAAAGTCAAAATGGAAGGGATTCAAAAATTTTGTCGAAAATTTAATAATTAACTATAAGGGTAAAAAATATGGGCCTTTTCTAATTGAAGGAAGAACGAAAGACATTAATCCTGAAGGGAAATACAAACGATAAAAGATTATACCTGTTTATTTAATCTCTCTTGCAAATTTTTCAGACTCAACATCTTTGAAGCCTATCAAAGATCCAGATACCGTTGTATTTGAATTTCAATAGATAAATGAAAAATAAAATAAAAAAAGGTGCTCGTAGAGCATCGATGAGTAATACTTTAAGATTTGAAATTTTTCAAAGAGGTGATTTTACATGCGTTTACCGCAACACTCACAAAGATGATTTACCATCAGGCGTAAGTTTGACTATCGATCATAAAATCCCTCATAGCAGAGGTGGGGATGATTCTTGGGGGAATTTAGTAACAGCATGTTCCGAGTGTAATCAAGGAAAATCCAATAAAATTATTAAAAATTTATAAATTGCATGCATATAATGAAATGCATTCTAGTGGGAAACAAGAGGTGGCAAGCGAAGGGTGAAGGACGATAACCTCCTCGTGGCTATGGCGTGGACGATTTTTTCGTCTCTCCTCTATCCTCTCTCTTCCTTCGTCACTCGTAACAGATAGAGGGATACAGTGTAGGATATTTGAAACAAAACGCAAGAGATATTGTTACCTTTTTCTAGTTTCTCGTTTTTTGTCTCTTGTATCCTGTAATCCTGTCAAAATTAAATACATTAATAAGTAAGTTATGATAACTTTAAAAGATCCATTAGTGCTGAGCTTAATAATAATCCTGGTCCCACTTATACTTGCAAATTACATCTTAAGAAAAGGTAGTGGAAATTTGAGATTTTCTGCTCTCAATTATTTTAAAAAGGTAGGGCAGGGGAATTCTGTAAAATATAGACACATCCTGATTGCATTGAGAGTATTGATAATTATACTGCTGGTACTTGCCCTCGCAAGGCCTCAATCCGGTAAAGCTCATTCGAAGGTAACTACAGAAGGGATCGATATAATCCTGGCATTAGACGTCTCAAGCAGCATGCTTGCAGAGGATTTTAATCTAAATAAAAAAAGAAGGAACCGTCTTTACGTAGCCAAAGAGGTGGTAAAGGACTTTATAAAATGGCGTGAGAATGATCGTATAGGGATGGTGGTTTTTGCCGGACAGGCCTATACTCAATGCCCTCTGACACTCGATTATGATGTACTGCTGCAATTCCTTGAAAAAGTAGAGATCGGAATGGTTGAGGACGGTACTGCTATTGGTTCCGCCATAGGAGTATGCGTAAACAGACTGAGAACCTCTAAAGCCAAAAGCAAGGTTGTAATACTCCTGACTGATGGCCGTAACAATGCAGGTGAGATAGATCCGTTAACGGCTGCTGAATTGTCAAAGACATATGGTATGAAGATATACACAGTCGGCGCAGGTACAAAGGGGCTTGCCCCTTATCCTGCCAAAAACCTGTTCGGGTTGAAGACGTACAGGTCTATACAGATTGATATTGATGATGAGGGCTTGACGGAGATTGCAAAGATTACAGGAGGTAAATATTTCAGGGCAACGGATACAAAATCCCTGAAAGAAATTTACAGGCAAATTGATACTCTGGAAAAGACTAAAATGGAGGAAGCCATATATACCGAGTATGATGAGCTTTTTCATTACCTGGTTATTCCTGCGTTAGGAATACTTCTCTTTGAAGTTGTACTTGCAAATACAAGATTCAGGAGGATCCCCTGATAAATTAGCTCCCGTTGGTTGCTAATTTATTATTGTTGCTACGCAACAAAGGAATAAAGCTACATTATTACAGAATTACGATTGTAAATTAATTGAGTACCTGGAATCCTTGCGAAAGCAAGGATATTTAAATTAGTTAACGGAGTGAACTAATTTATGAAATACGGAAATCTTAATTATCTCTATCTGCTGCCATTGGTTTTTGTCATGGCGCTGGCGTATATTGTGTTCTTTAAGAGCAAACAGAACGCTTTAAAGAGATTCGTGCAGGCGGAATTAATGGATAGCATCGTAATGTCCGTAAGCAGGAGGAAGCAGATAATAAAGGCAGTCTTTGTTGTTTCTGCCATAACCTTCCTTATCTTTTCCCTGGTACAGCCAAAATGGGGATACCATTGGGAAAATGTGGAGAGGAGGGGAATTGATATTATTGTTGCCGTAGATACATCCCGGAGTATGCTTGCAGACGATATTAAGCCAAATAGATTGGAGGCAGCCAAAAGAGAAATCAAAGATTTGATTGATATTATAGACGGCGACAGGGTTGGCCTGGTTGCATTTGCGGGGACAGCCTTTCTTCAATGCCCCCTGACCCTTGACTACGGCGCATTCAGCCTCTTTCTGGACGACCTCGATACGCGTCTGATTCCTGTAGGCGGCACTTCTTTTGGCGAAGCAATAAAAAAGAGTATATCTGCATTTAGCGATAAATCGAAAAAATACAAGGCAATCGTACTTATTACTGATGGAGAAGATCATCAGGGTAATGCCATGGAGATGGCAAAGGCTGCAAAGGAAAAGGGTATAATTATATATACAGTTGGTGTCGGCAAGAAAGAGGGAGCCTATATTAAACTGAAAGATAATAGAGGGAAAGAGGCGTTATTAAAAGACAAAGAAGGAAAGGTTGTCAAATCTCGTCTTGACGAAGTATTA
>JBHHYW010000087.1:0-8956 GCA_046757745.1 Candidatus Scalindua sp. | reverse complement strand
TTGATTGGCGCTGCGACTATCTGGTTTGTGGTAAAGAGCGCTGCGGCCTTGCATGTCTGTTCCGAGAAGATGATACCGATGTCGTGGTTTTTAGTACTTCTTTTTAAACCACAATGTACAGAACCTGCTTTGAAACCCTTTGGAGCAATAACTCCTTTGTGGATTGTCTTGATCATAAGATTATTAATTTAGTTTTTATATGATAGCCTACGGTTCTCAAACTTTTGTGAATTAGCCTTTAGTATTTTATTTTAACGCAGAGGCGCGGAGGACGCAGAGCGAAAGTAGGGGTTTCAAATTTTGAACTCCTACAAAAAAATTGTTTTTTCTCTGTGACCTCTGCGTTGAGGTAATTTAGACTGAAATTATCAATTTAAGCACCTAAGGTAGGAAGACTGCGGCGGCTACAACTGTCGACCACAAGCCTTTTTTATCACCCTTTGCAGATTGGGTAGTATTTCTGGATTTTACTATTTTGCCACTCATTCGGTATATTTCTTTACGCTCGTCGTAATTCTTCTCCGGGTTGAATTCAACGCCTTGCGTACTGGCAAGCATTGATGCTGCCAGGTCTTCCGCATAATCACCGGATATTTCGTCTGTTTCACCATATGCATGATGTTCACTCAGGTATCCGTAATGATTTGGTTCGGCAGGTACTGCCAAACCAACTGATGCCGATATCATTCTATTTGGTTCATTGGTCGAATTAGTACTCATTACACAGAATACTATCTGGCCGGGTTGTATTAGTTTAAAACCTTGCGACTTTGGGATGATTTTGCAATTTGGCGGGAAGATGCTTGACACGCTGACTAGATTGCATATTTCTATACCGGCCTTTCGTAGAGCAAGTTCCAGAGACTGTAACTTCTCTTTATGCTTGCCCACTCCTTTTGTGAAGAAAATCTTCTTAGGTACTGATTGCATTTTATATATATTTTAATCTTAAATCTACGTAATCCGAACAAATTAGAGTAAGGGCGTATTGCAATTCGCCCCTACTAAATAATTATAATACCAAATGATTTAGTTTAATAAAAAAGCAAATTTTTATGCAAATTGCAATATAATTTTGTTTGTTGAATCTGTCAAAAGGAATTTCTTTATAAGATTATTTCTTTAATTTTCTGCCCAGTTTCCTTTCCACAGATTTAACCTTACTAGCGATTCGGCCTGTCCTGCCCTTGCGATCATCTATTGTGATAGTGGTTGATACGCGGTCTGAATCTTTAAGAATCTTTTTGTGGCATTTCTTAATGAGCTTAAATATCTCGTCCCAGTCACCCTCTAATATGGTGCCCATCGCATGTAGTTTGTAGTTTATTCCGCTTTCACTGACGATCTTTAATACTTCTGCTACCTGTGTGCCCAAACTGCTCCCCTTGCCTATCGGCACAATACTGAAGTTTACTACCATTTGGCATCTCCTCTTTTTATTAAAATCTTGAATTGTTTATAAACGTATTTGACTTTTGTCTGTATGGGATTAAAATAGCATTTTGTTTAGAAGCGGAAGTGGCGGAGTTGGCAGACGCGCCAGGTTGAGGGCCTGGTCCCCGCAAGGGGGTGGGGGTTCGAATCCCCCCTTCCGCATTAACCTATTTTATCAACTATTGCCTGTACCAGTCCGGGAATTGTATATTCATCAGCCTTTATAGAGACTTTAATATCCATCCCTTCCGCAGTCTCGGTTGTAATCGGCCCTATGCTTGCAAACTGAACGTTTTCTTTAAATGCGGATAAATTATCTTCGCCAACGATCTTGGCAAAATTCCTCACTGTTGAAGAACTTGTGAAGGTTACAATATCAACCGTTCCGTCCTTTAGTTTATCAAGAATGGTATTGTCTCCGTTAGTTGCAGCAACTGTCTTATAGGCAACTATATCTGCAACGTCCGCTCCCATTTTTTGCAGTTTTTCAGGGAGATAGCTTCGTGCGATATCGGCTCTGGGCATCAGGATTCGTTTTCCCTTGAGGTCTTCGATTTCCTTAAGCGTTTCAACTACACTTTCAGCAACGTATTTGGGCGGCTGGCAGTCTACCTTGATGTGAAATCCCTTTATCCTATCTGTCGTTGCAGGGCCTATGGAACATATCTTTACTCCCTTGAGATCCCTGACGTCACCGTCAAGTTCAAATAATCTGTGAAAGAAACAATCGACGCCGTTCACACTGGTAAAGATAATCCAGTCAGTGGTCTCTAGCCTTTCTATCTCATTGTCCAGAGGGGTGAAATCATCAGGGCTGGTTATATTAATTGTAGGAAATTCCAGGACGTTTGCGCCGAGGTCGGTTAGTTGTTCTGAAAACTCACTTGCCTGATCTCTTGACCTGGTGACTACTATGGTTTTGCCGAAAAGAGGTCTTGATTCGAACCAATTAAGATGTTCTCTGAGATTTACTACCTCTCCTACTATCGTGATAGCGGGGGGTTTGATTGTTTTTGCCTTTTCTACAATATTTGAGAGTGTGCCTGTTACTGTCTCTTGTGCAGTGGTGGTTCCCCATCTTATTACGGCAACAGGAGTATCCTTGGAACGTCCGTGCCTGATAAGCTGGCTGACTATGTTTGGAAGATTTTTAATCCCCATATAGAATGTCAATGTGCCCAGGCCGGTACTTATTTTCTCCCAGTCTATATTGCTTTGATCTTTTGTGGGGTCTTCATGTCCGGTGATGAGTCCAAAAGTAGACGTACAAGTACGATGTGTTACCGGTATGCCTGCGTAATTAGGTGTAGCAATAGCTGCCGTTATACCAGGGACTACTTCAAAAGGTATATTATGTTCTTTCAGGACAAGGGCTTCTTCTCCACCTCTGCCAAAAACATAAGGATCCCCGCCTTTCAGCCTGGTTACAATCTTATTCTCCATGGCCTTGTCCACAAGCAGTTGGTTAATGTCTTCCTGTTCCATTGTGTGTTGGTTCCCTTTTTTTCCGACATATATTATTTCCGCATCGTCTCCGGTATTTTTTAATAGAGAATAGTTAACAAGATAGTCGTAGACGATGACATCGGCTTTTTTTATACACTCAAGCCCTTTTACTGTAATTAACCCCGGGTCACCGGGGCCTGAACCTACAAGGTAAACGATTTTATTTTTCATAGTTCTTTGCCATTTCTTTCTTTCAGGTTATAGTTTATTCTTTCTATTGCTTCTTCTGTATATTCTGCTACCTTTTTGTTATGGTCGCCAAGCGCTTGTTTAAGTGCGGCAATTGCATTCGTTTCTCCAATCCTGCCAAGGGCCCAGGCGGCCGCCTTTCTTACTTCAGAGTCTTTGTCTGTAAGCGCCCACGTAAGAGGCACAACGGCTTCCTTGCTTCCAATCCATCCTAATGCTATTGCAGCTCTTCTGCGGGCGTTTCCACCTGCACCCCTGAGTGTTGTAAGCATATAAGGTATGGCAGAGTCTCCTATTTTTACGAGGGCCCAGCAGGCCCTTCTTCCACCAGTTTTACCCAGTGATGAAACAAGAGCCCCTAATCCTTCATCTCCCATTCTTGCTAATGACCAGGCGGCTCTATCGCGTGCCCATGAAGCTTCGTAGCCGGCGTCAGTATTTAAGATAGATTTTAGTTTTTTTATGGCCCTTTTGTCGTCTGTTCCTGCAAGAGCACCCGCACAAGCTCCCTTGACCATCCAGTTTTTATCGTTAAGTGCTTTTATAAGGGTAAAGATAGAATCTGTACTTCCGATATTACCCAGCGCTCTTGCTGCATCATACCTGATAAAATGGTTTTTATCTTTCAGCAGAATTTCATTTAAGGCGGGAACCGCCTCTTTATCACCAATCATTTTGAGTGCCTGTATAATTTCTCTCTTCAGGTCTGATTCTGCCGTTTCTAAACGTTTCATTAGTGGCCCAACTGCACTTTCATTCTTGATAAGACCCAACGCCCACACGATATTTTGTTGGACCAGAGTGGCGGGAAGCAGGTTTTTCTTTTCTTGTCTGTCATTTTTTCTAAATGGAAAATGGAGTTTAGGTTTAGGAAAGAATCGTTTAAGAGGCTTCCTGTAAGTTAAAAGTTTGATTAGTTGAGGCACAACTAATCCTGCCGGTAAAGTACTAATCACAAATGCCGCCATTCTCGACTGATCAGGGGATCCTTGTACAATTGCATCTATAAGGCCCTCAATTTGCCCGGTATTGCCCTCTATATCCGGCTCTAACCCTTCCTTTTTTGGTTCTATATTTGCTGTTTCGCTTTTGGTTCTGTAATGTAGGATGTCTATTGCAACACTGGGAAAGTCGGTCAGAATAAGATCTACGCCATATGTCATTAATTCCTTCATTTTATCTCTATCATCTGTGTTAAACAGACGGGTTCCAACATGTTTATGTTTTTCGTGCATAAAGTCTATTACTTTATTAGTTAATTCGTTTGGTAGTATAAAAACCAATTGTGTTCCCTGCACACCAATATCTTTACTACGAACCTTGTCTAATCTTCCGCTAAAATAAATCTGATCTATCATGTCAAACTTCTCAATAAGAGATAGTGTTTTCAGTTCAATGCCGTGTTCTTTAACATTTAGAATGATTTTGACATTTCTTTCTTTAACAAATTGTAACACATCTGATAGAAGTGGTACTCTTTCTCCAGCGAATTCTTCTCCCTTCCATGCGCCTGCATCATATAGTCTTATTTCGTCATATAATAAATTATTGACATAGCCTTTGCCGTTTGTTGTACGGTCAATAGTGTCATCGTGCATCAAGATTAACCTGTCGTCCTTTGTCCTCCTTACATCTACTTCTAAACCATCTACACCTTTATTTAGTGCCTGTTTAAAGGCAGTAAAAGTGTTCTCAGGGGCGCCTTCCAGTGAGCCATGCCGTGCAATAACCATAATATTTTTAGATAATTCTGCGGGAATTGTTGCCCGTAAATGTATGATTAAAACCAGTATAGTTATAGAAATTATACAAGGTAATTTATTTGCCATATTTAGTATTTAATGTTTCGTAGATTTTCCAATGTGGTCGTCCCTTCCAGTGTACTCTTTTAGTTTTTATATCAAAAAAAATCTTTTTAGAAAAAGTCCGGGACCCTGATCGCCTTAACTCTGCAAGAGGGTTTCCTGTAAGCACTGCCAGGCCTTTCATGAAATCCCATTCCAGCAGGGTTCCCAACCCTTCAGTATTATCTGAATCAGGACTATTGATATAAACGTTTCCAAACGCAGTGGCTTTTCTTATCTTGTCCTGGTCATCGAAAAAAACGTCCAGTCTGTCACAATCAAGCTTTTCTTTTCCTTTTGTGAGTTTAATCATTTCGTAAAAGTTTGCGACTTGACCGCTGCCATTGTAGATCATCTCCTTATTCCAATTAATTTCAAGGAGGTGAGGATCTATGTTACTCTTCTTTGTAGAAGATTCAGCTAATAGATTTTCTTTGCCTTCGTCAGGTATTTTCTCCTCAGATCCTTCATCTTTCTCTTTTGAATGAGTTTTTGCCAACAGATAACCCTTTCCTTCGGCAAGCATTTTTTCCTCAGATTCTAAGAATGTGATCTTTGGAGCGAATACTTGCTTTTTGTCATCCTTTACTGAGGCCAATGGATTACTGCCATACAGCTCTGTATAATCTTTTGTTGATGCCCAAATAAGTTTATCTCCCTTTGCTTCTCTGAACGTGTCACCTCTTTTTTCAATCATGCGTACATTTTTTGTGGCTTCCATCTCCACCAATGAGTCATTTTCATTATCAAAACGCATTTCAAGCCATTCACAGTATAGTTTCGTGTCTTCTTTAGTCGCAACAACATCTTCTTCGAAAACTGCCAGATTTGTGTCCTGTACAAAAGACATCTTTCCATTCCAGCTTATTGTAACGGTATCATAGACTGTCTTTTTGTCAGAAGATGCAATAGTTATTTTTGTTTTTTTGCTTGCGTCCTTTTCATCTTGTTTTTTGCTATTTAAGTTGACGACGGTTGTAAGCTGTCCGGCTACCGGAACATCCATTCTGCCGTGAACTTTAGAGAACATAATACTGGGGGCAGTTATTGTTACCTTGTCATCGAAGTATTCAGCTACCGGATCATCTTCCAGTATTGCAATTTCTTTTTCTGAGTCCCAGGTAAGTGTTTCTCCTTTAGCATTTTTTTCACCATCTGACGCAAAAACATTACCGCTTGCTATTACCTGTTCCATGTTTTTTAATTTGGAATCAAAAGGTACTGATAATTTATCGGAAAAAGTTGTAGATTTGCCTTTGGTAGTACGTACATTATCATAAAATGTGGCAAGTTTCTTTTTGTGCTCAAAAACTAACTCACCACTGGCTCGTATAAAGATATTTTCTGCAATATTTCTATTTGCAGAACCCCCCTCATCGGAGAATAGAAATACTTCATCTTCATTACTTATTATTTCCATTTCCGGGTTATTCTTTATTACTGCTTTTGCGTCAGATAGACTAATTTCAAAACCGGTACCTGTGACCTTCATTCGTTCTCCTTTTACAGTAACCGGGCCTTCTGTATTTACTTTATTATCTTTTGGCGAATATGTAAGGTCCTCTGTGTATATCTCAATGCCTTCTCCAAATCTGGTTATTACATTATCATAAAGAAATCCCTTATTATTCGTCTTGTCCATCTCTCCGAAGTCTGAAGTTATAACAACGCCTTTTGATTGTGGTTCATTACCGTCATTGTTGCTATCACCTGCAAATTCTATTTCTGGTTTAGTTATTTTATAGATTTTGTTATCAAAAAAGATAGTATAAGCGCCTCTTATTATGGATACTTCTTTTCCATTATCATTGAAACTTGGCAAGTAAAGTCCATAAATTTCCTGAGTAATATTTTTTGTTCCGGGTACTTGAGTCTGCTTCTGCTTTCTTTTGGAATCTTCATCTATGATTTCTTTTAATATAGGCTTAGCATCCTTCTTTACAAAAGTTGTATATCTAAACAAGCCTGAGATTGATAACGCTAAGAATGAAAAGCAAATAAATATAATTCCCAAATAAACTAACCGGAGTTTTTTTCTAGTGAAATCTATCATAATAAATTTAATATTTTAGAAATATCTTGAAATTATGGTTTCCCATTTACCTTGGGATTTCAGGATCTCTTCTGTTATTTCACGTATAGCGCCATATCCTCCTGGTGCATTGGTTATATAGGAAACATTTTCCTTTACTTCTGAGGGTGCATTTGGTACAGCAACTGAGAAACCAACTTTTCTCAGAATGGGTAGATCAATAAGGTCATCACCAATAAAACAAATTTCACTGTCTTTTATTTCGTGTTTCTTGAGGATTTTTTCGTAAGCTTCTAACTTGTTATGTATACCAAGGTATACGTCGTCTATGCAAAGTTCTTTAGCTCTAAGTTCAACGACTTTGCTTTTTCTTCCGCTGATAATGGCAGTTTTTATACCTGTACGGTGTAAATATGTAATGGCGGTGCCATCTTGTACATAAAAAGCTTTTGATTCGACCCCGTTTGCATCCAGGATGATTTTTCCATCTGTAAGCACTCCATCCACGTCAATAATAACCATTTTTATGTTATTCAACACTTATACCTCCGTATTAATAAAACGATAGAAGTTTTGATAAATATCCTTTGTATAGTTTACAATAGAACAGTTTAAAGGCAAGAACCATGATGTTCTATGAGGGAAATCCATAATTCAATAATTTACTGGTCAGTGCGGTTTTGATTTGGATTACACTGATAATTTAGTATCTTGTGTCAAGTATATCTTGTACGTCAATTATACCAATGGGAGTGTTATTGCTGTCTACAACAGGAAGCTGGTCAATTCTTTTTTACTCAGGTTCCTCTTCTTGAACACTGTTAAAGCCAACGCATCTCCCAGCGCAAGCATGGTTGTAAAACTTGTAGTAGGAGGAGCAATGCCTAACGGGCAGGCTTCAACAATATTGTGCCTAATATAAGACTATGTCGCTGTACGTTGCCAGGTTGGATTTATTGTTGCCTGTTATTGCAATAATCTTTGAGCCGATTTTCTTTAAAAATAGTATAAGTTGAGTTATTTCAGTTTTACCACTGTTTGAAAGAGCTATAATCACATCTTCTGTAACTACCCTTCCAAGATCACCGTGTTTTGCTTCAGAAGCATGCAGCTAATATGAAGGAATGCCGGCACTGGCTAATGTGGCCGATATTTTCTTGCCTATGACGCCTGCTTTACCAATCCCTGTTACGACAATTCTTCCACTGCAATTAATAACTAAATCAACCGCATTCTGAAAGTTGTAGTCGATATGACGAATAAGATTTTTGACCGCATTTGCCTCTGTCTCTATTACATTTTTACCGTATTCTACATCTGTTAAAGTTGTTTTTCATGCTTAATTGTGAGAGGTTAAAACTAATTATAAATACTGTTGTATTATATGTATAAGTATTTCTTTTTCAAGTTAAACTTTGCTTGACATACTATGTTAAGCGTGATAACATGACAATTTTATTACTTGGAACGAATTAAGATGCATGGGTTTTGACCTTAAAAGTATACTTCTTTTTGCAATCGCAATATTATATGCTCTGACTATTCATGAATTTTTTCATGCCTGGGCTGCCAACAAATTAGGTGATCCAACGGCTAGGATGCAGGGGCGTTTGACGCTTAATCCACTGGCGCATCTTGACCCTGTCGGGACGATTTGTTTTATTATAGCACATTTTGGGTGGGGAAAGCCGGTACCCGTAAATCCTGGTTATTTCAAACGCCCCAGGCGGGATGATGTGCTTGTTTCTGCCGCCGGTCCTATTTCAAATTTTGTTTCAGCCTTTTTTTTTGGTTTAATTTTTCAAATATCATACAAATTTGGAATAGATACAAACTACCTTATAAACGACTTCCGTAACTTGTTGTTGACGACAATTCAGATAAACTTAATATTAGCTATTTTTAATTTTATTCCACTTTATCCGTTAGATGGTTCACATATTTTGAAAGG
>JBHHYW010000086.1:0-9064 GCA_046757745.1 Candidatus Scalindua sp. | reverse complement strand
TACCAATACAAGGTATGGATTTTTAAATGCTATCTTGATAAGTCCCATTTTTATAGTATAACCATCAAAAGGTTAATTTTTTTAAATTGACAGCTACTTTATCACATGATAGATTAAGTGTACATATGAGGTTATCATTATGCCAGAAATAGAAGAACGACAAGCAAAAATAGAAGGAATACTGGAACAAATAGACAAACGTTTAAGTTCACTTGAGAATGAGTTCCGTAATGAAATCCCTCAAATCCGTAATGAAATCTCTCAAATCCGTAATGAAATGACATCACTGTTCAAATGGTCTATTGGGATTATGATTACCATGTGGATCACAATCATCGTTACTATTCTTTTCAAGACATAATAATTAATAAGCCGTTTTCATTTTAGATCTTGCTTGTCATGTAAAACTTGTCTACATAAAGGCGTTAGCAACCCATCTCAGCAGTTCCACATCGTGGTCGGCAACAACACAAACAAAGGTATCCTGCTTTGTTGGAACTGCAACAAAAGTAATTCCATTTTCATTCTTAAAAAGTATCCTTTCTCCTGCAATATACTGTTTCATATCTGAAAAGTTTCTTACATCTTTTGCACTTAAGATAAAGACTGAAACAGGCGCATTACAGCAGTGGTACATAATATAGGCAACCAAAACCCCGTTAAGATGGCACACCTTTCCTCCAAAGAGTTTGATATGATGCGACTTAATATCCTGAATCTCAGAAACGGTTACGGGAAATGTAAATTTACCTGAAAAGTATCCTGATACCTCACCGGGAGAAATAGATTCTATTGTAGGTACTATCTTATTTGTCATATACTCTAAGTGACATTTTTGTGCCGCTACTGTCAATTCTTTGGGTTCTTGTCTACTGTACACAATAAGAATTATTACTATGCCGATTATGGCTGCAGTGGCAGGAACAAGATATCTCCATAAAGGCCGGAAACCCAAACGCATACCTTCTTCCGGCTCAACCTGATGGTTAAACCGGGAAATAACCTCTTCCCATGTCTCTTCAGCCTTCGAATCTTTCTCTTCCTTTAAGATTGATACTAATGATTTTTCCAGCCTTTCCTCCTGTTCAAACCTCGTGTTACACTCTTCACAAGATGAAAGATGTTCTGATATCTCAAGGTTGGTTCTTGAGTCCAGTTCCGAATCAAGGAACAAATTTATATACTGTCTGGTTTCTTTACAATTCATTACAAAGTCTCCTTCTTACTCAATATCAAGTGAAATTTCATGCTATTTAACGAGAGTGTCAACCCTGCTCTCGCAGGGATTCCAAAAGTTAGCACTGGAATCCTTCCGAAAGGAAGGGTACTCAATTCCACTTGAGATTGAGTAAAATATTAAACTTCCTTATCACGAAATAAACCTGATTCTCTGGCGTAATCACAGAGTGTTTCACGTAATTTCGCCCTTGCCCTGTAGAGATGGCTCATTACCGTGCCTACAGGTATTTTAAGGATATTTGCTATCTCTTTATACGAGTGATCTGTTATGGCTTTAAGCAAGAATACAGTTCGCTCCGCCGTATTCAATTTGAGTAAAGAGTCCTTCATGCATTTATCCATTCTTTCCAGCAGCTTAAGCGGATTCTTCAAAATCTCATGGTAAATATTCTCTCTTTCCAGCATTTCAAACATATCCGGATTGTCATGCTCATCATGGGAGGCCTTGCCGGAGTCCAATATCCCTTCATGAAACGTTTCAAACATACTCTGCCTTGTATGCTTTTTATTGAGATTAAATACTGTGTTTATCAAATACTTAATTATCCATGCCTTAAAATTGGAACCCTCTTCAAATTTATCAAATGACCTGTATGCATTCATAATCGCCGTTTGCAACGCATCTTCAATATCATTGCTGTTCCATACCAAACTCTTACAAACCCTGTACATAATGTCTCTATGCGGTGTTAAGAGTTCAATAAAAATATCCTTCTTTTTGTTTGATTTGACCATAATGTATTTGTAAACTAAATTACTCTGATTAGCAAAAAGTATTATATAAACTATATTTCACAAAGGTCGATTTTTATTGCAAAAAAATACCGTATACAATGTCATGCTTAATTTACCCGCCTGAATGATGGACAGACTGTGTCATAATTATAAATACGCACTCAATGTCATTCTGAACGAAGTGAAGAATCTAATGTTAACAATAGGTTACAAAATCAAGATTCTTCGGCTAATGCCTCAGATGACATTACGACATAGCCTCACAGTCTGGCAGGTTTCAGCATCTCTTTCTGGATTTGAGATTTCAGAATCTATATAAATTAATGTGTTAAGAGATATGTAGGATGGGTTAAGCGCCTGTCCGCCAGTTTGTTAGGCGGGAAGCGAACCCATCATCTTATATTTGTTAGGTGCGTTACACTTCACCCAACCTACGTTTTTATTTCCGCTTCTTACAATATTTTTAATCCGGAGGCCAAAATGACTTTACTGAAATCAATAAATGTACCATTAGGGACGAAGGCTATCGATTTCTGCTTAAAGGGTATAGATGGTAAAATGCACTCTCTCGCTGACTATAATGATAAAGAAGTTTTAGTTGTAGTCATTATGTGTAATCATTGCCCCTATGTTCGGGCGGTGGATGACAGGCTTGTCCAGTTGCAGGAGAAATTTGCAGAACGAAATGTCCGGTTTGTGGGAATCAATCCGAATGACGACATTAAATACCCTGAAGACAATTTTGAAAACATGGTTAAGAGGGCAAAAGAAAAGGGATACAATTTTCCGTATTTGAGAGATGAGGACCAATCCATAGCAAGAAAATATCAGGCCCAATGCACTCCAGACATATATGTCTATAATAAAAAAAGAGAGCTATGCTACCACGGCCAGATAGATGACAACTGGCAGGAGCCGGATAAGGTAACGTCGCACGATTTAAGCGATGCTATTGACGCCTTGTTAGAAGGCGAAAAGCCGTCTCCCAACCAATATCCATCAATGGGGTGTTCGATTAAGTGGAAAGAGTGATTAGAGAATAACTTTCGATTGGCATTTTAGTAATGCGGTATCTCTGCATTATTGATCGCATGGTGAGCGCTGGAAATGAAGAAGAATGGTTTAATAAAGGATTCATTTGTTATCGGTTTTGGGATTGGTTTGTGTATGGTTTTCGGGTTGTCTATCGTAGATGCGGTCGAGACTGTTTTGCATGAAAAAGAAGCTGTAAAAGGGCAAAAAGCAGCATTGCAGGATGACGACGTCGGGTACGATGAAGAGAAGCTGAAGAGAAAGCTGGGCGTTAATTCGTTAGCAGGGGCTGACTTGTCAGAGGCCGATCTGCGATGGTTATATCTGCAGGAAGCGAATCTGGTGCGGGCAAACCTGCAGGGAACGGATATGAAGGGGACAAACCTGCGAAAAGCAAATCTGCAGAGGGCTGATTTGAGCGGGGCAAATCTGTCCAGGGCAAACCTGGAAGAAGCAGATTTGAGGGGAGCAGACCTGACCGGCGTCCAGAATCTCATCCTCAGACAGATTGCCGTAGCCGTCTATGATAAAAAAACAAAATTTCCGGAAGGTATAACGTTCGAGGATATACCCAAATTCAACAAGGACAGACTGAAAAGCGCTTTGGGCGTTAAAATGCTGGAAGGGGCGGAAGCGCAGGGAATGATATTGCGATGGGGAGATTTTGAAGGGGTGCAGATGCCGTGGTCATCACTACAGAATGCTGATCTGACAGGAGCAAATTTGTCACGGACAAATTTATCTGCGGCAAACCTGCGCGGTGCAAACCTGTCGGAGGCTGATTTGCAAAAGGCAAATTTGAAGAACGTGAGCCTGCAGGGAGCAAACCTGGTGCAGGTAAATCTACAAGAATCGGATTTGTCAGGCGCAAACCTGCAAGGTACAAACCTGTCAGGAGCTGACTTGCAGAAGGCAAAATTGCAGGCAGCAAACTTGACCGGAGGAAACCTGGAAGGGGCTGTCCTGCGCAGTTCGGATTTGCGTGGAGCTGATCTTAGGAAAGTGAAAAACATAACGATAAAGCAGCTTACGCAGGCCATCATTGATAGACGCACACGCCTGCCGGAAGGTATAACCTTCAAACAGATTGAACAACGCTAGACTGGTGTGATACTAATACTTGATATTAAAAGACAATTTATGCAACCCTGTCTGTCATGACAAGGCCGTAGCATATTGAGTTTGAAGGGACTTACTATCACATTCTATAATTCATATGCTACCTGATGAATAGAATCATTTTTTTGCACATATTTCTTATAAACGATATCGCGTTAATAATTATCAGGAATCATTCATTCCATGTAACAATAAAGCCGTTAAGGGGAGAAATACATGAGTAATAATAAACCGGAGCAGATAACAATAGGAGAGGAACTTCATATTTGTCCTGAATGCGGGTACGAGGATGGATTCCATACTTCATTTGTGAGGCAGACAAAAGAAAAGTGTAAGATCATCCTGATATGTCCAAGCTGCCATGCCCGCTTTGACCCGAATTGGATGATTAATAATGTAAGCTAACATTTAAATAATGCATTCCAGGATTGAACAATATCGAAATTACACACTGTCTTGTATCTTGCGACGGACATGTAAATTTGGTGTGTGATGAGGAAGAAATACATTAATGGCTTTTGTTGCTATAAGTCTTTCTTATTTAGATAGTTTTTCTCTTCTAATATTTCCTTCCTTATCTGGCGGATATACTAATTCATCTTTTCCAAAATCATATGTGGAATTGTAATCAAAATTCCATTTCTTTTGAAATACGGCATATAAAGGGCCAAACAAGGTTTCTTTATCTTGTTTCTGGTGTACTCCATATACTGGCACGTCTTGCACGTGTTTTTTTGGTTGATAATATTGAAGCCATATAAAATTATCTATAATTATCATCTTCCAGACTAATCTGTCGTCATACAGTTTTAAAGCAACACTTTTACCTTTATTTTTCAAACTTTTTAAAAACTCTATACTTTTGAATATTTCATCCTTGTAATTATCAATTGGCACTCCCAAATCGCTAGCTCTCATTCTTGCATACTTACCATCAGGGTGCAGCAATAAAATTCTTATATCACCTCTTACATTCTCTTCAAGGTACTTATGAAGGACAGCGGCTTCTCTACCTCCAGCCTCAGATTCTGCAAAAGTTTTATAATCTGTTGCACCAATTATTTCTATATTTTTAGCAACCTGAATTTTTTCTGATAGTAATTTCTCATTTTCTTTTCTGTCTTGCGCTAAAGTATTATTTCTAAAATAAAACAGCCCGCTATTATCATTTAAGAGTTCCTCTGATAATTCTCGTGAACTTAATCTTGAATAAAGTCGAATAATTATAAAAGCTAGAAAAAATGTTGTAACAAAATATTATGCAGTGAAATGAAAATGTTGATGCTGTTTTGTTCACAACTCATGAGTTTATAAAAAATGAATAATTTAAATTTTTATAAGATGTTGACATAACTTATGATAGAACATCTTGATATGGATTATCTATGACTTTTAAACTATTAACAAAATTTTGTCAACTTTTTTCTGACCAATTTTCAAGTCTTTTATTGGTAGCAAGACACGTGCTATTTTCTCTTTGATTAGTTATTATTACACCCCCCCCCTTTCTTTTCCTTTATCAATCCCTATTAAAACCAGACCTTTCCTTTGATTTTACGTAAGTTACTCGCCTTAATGATGTTAGTAAGGCAGGAAGCCTGTGGCTACAATGTTGAAATTTAATAGGATGTATTTTCTAAATCTTATTTCTTTTGTGCGATCAAACTTGCTACTGATTTATTCTCTGCAATCTCACCTTCTCTATAATAAAAAATATGAAAATCTCTGAAGAAATTACTAAGTTCATTATGCTTTAGCAAATAGTCCGGATTCTTAGGCCCGGATGCATCATCTCCATACTTTAGCTGATCAATGGTATATGTCTCAAACATAACCATACCACCCTTCTTCAGACCTTCCTTGATTTGAGGAATAAGATCTCTTTGTGTGTAATAAAAACACGTAATAAGATCGTATTTATCAGCCGTTATCTTGTATTCTTCCAGATCCGCTGTAAACGCATTTAATGTTACACCACTTTCCCGGGCTAATGATTCACACTTCTCGACAGCTTTCTCAGAGATATCACAACAATCAACGTCAAATCCATTTCTGGCAAGAAATACTGCATTTCTACCTTCTCCCATAGCCAGGACCAGAGCCTTGCCTTTAGTCAAAAGACTAACATTTTCCTTCAGGAACTTGATAGGCTCTTTCCCGTATATATACTCCATGGCATCATAACGTTTGTTCCATTTTTTTCTATCATCTTCACCGGCATTAACAATCTGACCAATGAAAAAGAATAGGAGAGAAGAAATTATTGTGGAGGTTAATGCCATTTTCATTAAATTAATAGGACGCACCCGCCTGCCATTTGCCCGCCCGGCAATGCCATTCGGACGGGTCGGGCAGGGATTGCCGCAGATATACACAAATAACAACTAAAATTAAACCTTCGGCAGTTTTAATTCCTCGACTCCCCGCCTGAGGACGACCCTGCGGGTGGTTCACAGTCAGACTCAGTCGGGTGATGGATATCTATGATTGAGAAATCACGAATAATGCCTGCCTGACGGTAGGCAGGAACTTCGGACATCGAATTAAGATTGATGAATGACAAAATAATGGGAACTACCAGGCGGTTATTAAAAATCCGGAGCGTCAACTCTCTGCCTTAACTCTTCCGCATTCTTTATTACCTTCTCCTGTTGTTCTTTCCTCGACAATGGCTCTAATTTAACTAAATCATAATTCAAGATATGTTCATCTTCTATCTCGCGCGGCCATATCACTTCGGAGAAGAAATCCAGCGGAAAAATATCATATACCGGCGCTTTTATTTTTTCAAATACAGTTGTTCTTTCATGGGTAAGCCTTCCATCCTCATCCCTTTTCTCCATTACTATTTTTCTAGTGCCATAATATATAAAAGGTATCGTAACGGGACTTTCTCCGGCAAGCTTATCATCAATATATACCAGCGCATTGCTGGGGTTTGTCTTTACGGTTATTGTCCTGGTTACGCAACCGGCTGAAACAAAAGCAGTTGCAACGATAACCAGAAAACTGATATATCTTATATTTTTAATCATGACAAAGTATATGTTCCGTAGATTACGGGTTAAAATCACTTTATTAAAAATTTGATAAGCCCAATAGATAATGGATGGTATTGCTCACCATACTTCTTAAAAATTTTCACCTTTTTCTATCATGAGGGTAAAACAATGCAGCATCAGGTAAAGTATATGAATGTAAATCATGGACAGCCCCTTCTCCCTGAGCAGAAGGTGATCTGGCCTCAAAAGCAAGTGTGCCATCATAAATCCCGTCATGCAGTTCTTTTATTGTCTTATAACCAAGATTTTGCATTGCATGCAGTAAGCTTTTTATAATATACTCACCAAAATGAGTTACCGATCCTTTATCAACTACCGTACCCGATACTCCCTGTGCGACCTTAATTTTATTGTCTTCTGCATAATATCTCTTGTCGCCACCTTTTTCCATTGCCTCTAAGGATGCCATCCCTCTATATTTTTTCAGCCTGACACCACCCTCATAATAATAGTCACCGGGAGCCTCGTTCGTACCGGCAAGCATAGCGCCAAGCATTACGGTGCTTGCTCCCAATGATAATGCCTTAACTATGTAACCTATGTTTGCTATCCCCCCATCCGCAATTACGGGTATTCCCGCATACTCTCTTGCAAACTTTGCACAGTGGTAAACCGCAGAACCCTGTGCCCTTCCCACTGCCATGGCATCCTGTGTAATACAGATAGAACCTGAACCCATCCCTATACGTAGGGCATCCGCTCCCTTATCAATGAGCGATTTACATTGTCTGGCAGTTACAACGTTTCCACCCACGACTTCTATCTCCGGGTAATTCTTCTTTATATACTCTATCATATTATGCTGATAAATCGAGTCTCCCTGGGAAGCATCAATTACTATTACGTCTACTCCCGCATCTACCAGTTCTTTAAGTCTCTCCCTGTCTTCATCCCGTGTTGAGACTGCTGCTCCGGCCAACAACTGTTTTTCTTTATTCTTTGAGGCAAAAGGGAAATCTTCATTTTTCAATAAATCCGTCCTGCTCATTAAGGATACAAGATGTCCATTCTTATCCACTAAAGGCAACTTGCCTTTCCTGGACTCTTTCAGTATCTTGTTCCCCTCTGCGAGTGAAATACTGGCGTTTGCTGTAACAAGCTGGTCGACCATAACTTCACGCAGCTTTTGTGTTCTATCTGTTTCGAAATCTATGTCTCTCCGTGTAACGATGCCTATTAACTTAGTCTTTATAGTTCCATCTTCAGTTATTGGTATACCGGAGAATCCGTATGTCTTTTTAATCTCGTCAACATCTGAAATAGTATTTTCAGGGCTGAGTGTTACAGGGTCAGTAATGAATCCATTTTCAAATCTTTTTACCAACCTGACTTCTCTGGCCTGTTCTTCAATAGAATTGTTATAATGTATAATTCCTATCCCACCCAGCAGAGCCAGATAGATTGCCATCTTTGACTCTGATACGGTATCCATTGGAGAACTGACCAGGGGTCTTTTTATCCTGAGGTTTCTTGTAAGGTTTGTTTCTATATCAACATCTTCTGTAGGAAAGCCTATATGACCCGGCAACAGGATAAAATCACTGTACGTCAGCCCACCGCCATCTTCGAAAAATTCTTCTGCACTAAAACCATTTTCTGGCATTTTTTAACACCTCATAGTGCGGCATAGCCGCAACTAAGTTTGGTAAAAATTTAAGAATTCAGGAATTGAAGAATTCAGGAATTCCTTAATCCCTTTCTGCCCGCCAGTTTGTTAGGTGGGAATTCCTCAATATTATAATTCCGACTCGTTCGGGTTAGGTACTATAATAACATATACGGATCCACATCTATCATAATCTGTACTTTTTTTGAATATCTATTTTCATTTTCAATATTCTTTAAAATCGTACTCAAGTTTTCAGAATTATCCGCCT
>JBHHYW010000085.1:0-9398 GCA_046757745.1 Candidatus Scalindua sp. | reverse complement strand
ACAATCATAGTGTTTATGACTACTATAACAGGTACTATCATTTCGTTGAATGGCTCTTGAGCCTCATCACAGACAGGGTAATCTGCATCTCAGATCGAGTAAATAGATTTGCCAATGAAACTCAGGGGATTGATCCGAAAAGGTTGTTGATCATTTACAATGGTATAGATAATGTTTGCCCTGTGGCCAAAAAAGATACTTATGGCCTTAGAAAAGAGTTGGACATTCCCACAGATCATTCAGTTATATGCACAATAGCCCACATGGAAGAACACAAAGGAATTAAATATCTTTTAGAATCTGCCTCTCTATTATTACAATCAAGAAGCGACGTGACCTTCTTATTAGTAGGAGAAGGCTCATTAAAGGATGAACTGAAAAAACTTTGTGTCGATCTCAAGATTGAAAAGAACGTAATCTTTGCAGGAGAACGAAGCGATATATTGGAAATATTATCACTGACAGACATATTTGTTCTACCATCTTTAAGAGAAGGCTTGCCCCTGACAATCCTTGAGGCAATGGCGTGCGGTAAACCTGTCATCGCCACAAATGTAGGAGGGGTTCACGAAGTAGTCAAAGATAAGATAAGCGGGATGCTTGTTTTCCCAAGAAACCCTGAAGCTCTCCACAGTGCAATGAACGAGTTGTTGGAAGATAGAGAAAAGATGAAGAAGATGGGACATAATGGAAAAAGAGTATGTAACGAAAGCTTTGACTCCAAAACAATGATTGGAAAGATTGAAGGCCTGTATGACTCTCTTCTGTGTGAAAAGGTAAAGCATTGAATAAAATCATAAGAATACTCCTGATATCTGCGACGTCATTCTATTTAGTAATGGGTTTCTTAATGCTTTACCTGAATGCCAGAAAAGATGCCCTTGATAAAGATAAAGAGTTCATCATGGCAGGAGACGGCAATATATGTATTTTTGCCGCTCATCAGGATGACGGCGTAATCATGGCAAGCGGTTATGCTGTACAAACTATAAAAAATGGCGGGAGTGTAAGTATTGTCTATATATTTGATGGTGAAACAGGAAATGGGAGAAACAGGAATATTGTAAGGATGAATGAATCCTTTAAGGCATGGGAATTAGCAGGGGTTAAGAGAGAAAATATCTCCTTTCTGGACTATGATCAATATTACGGACTTATTGATGAGAAGGAAATAAAGTCATGCATAAATGACGTCACAGATTTATTGAGAAAAAACAATTTTGACATAATATTTATACCGTTGTATGAGGGTGGCCATTACCAGCACGATATAACTAATTATGTTGTTTCGCGAGCGTACGCAAAAAGCGGAATAAAATGCAAGCTTTACGAATGCCCCGAATATAATGCGTATTATTCATTGAAATACACTCCTGAGAAAATCCTTTCATTAATTTCCAGGCTGATACCTTTCTATGAATTTAAATCACCACCTTCATTTATAAGAAACGGAAACAGACTCTACCTGGATATGAGTGAGGAGGAACTAATCTTAAAGAGAAAAATGCTTCAGGCCTTTGAATCGCAGGATGTAGAAGGATTATTGGATTTATATGGCTACAGGGATAGTTATCAGATTTACACCGGTTATAACTATTCAAAACCACCATTCAACTATGACGGATCAATTGCAAAGTATGTTAATGATCTCAAGAAGGTACCGGTACTGAGATCTTTTCTGTGGTGGCTATTCGGGAAGACAAAGCCTCGTCACCCTGACCCTGATTTTATGTTCACGAGAATAATATTAAATGAGTAAATAGAATATCAGGATTTTCCAATTGCCTTCAATAGTTCTTCTATCCTGTGTACGTATGTGTGTTTTCCTAAAACCTCGCTATGCCCTTTCTGAGCGATCTCTTTCCTTTCTTGAGGGCGATCTAAATAATATTTTACCAACTCTTTTACTTCACCGATTTCCTTAAAGCAAACCAGATGCTCGCCTGGCTTGAAAAGTGCGACTACGTCTTTTTTTGCATCAACTATTTGAAAACTACCACAAGCCAGCGTCTCAAATACTCTGGGGCTTGCCTGACAAACCCTATCTTCATCAATGTCCTCACCGTAGTGCCCCATATAATTAATCACGATTTTTGATGCATTGTATATCTTTACCCATATATCCGGTGTGACAGAACCACTCCTGATATGCTTTTTCAAAGGTGAATGAACATCAAGCCTTTCCCACCCTGGTCCCCAAATGCCTAGATCAAAATCCGTGAGCGTTTCAAATAATTCAACCCTTTCGGGATACATAGAACCTACAAAACATACATCGCATCTGTATTTCTTTTTCTCTTCGTCATTTAGTTTGAGTGGCTTGTGAATTTCAGGATCGCATGCTGCATTAAGCCACATCCCGCCTTTGTTTCCGTGTTCTGCATGGACATCAAGCGCGTCCGTGCTCTGGGCAAAGAAGTGGTCATACGAAGGCACAGCCTTTATTGCTGCTTCCAGCGCTCCTGGTTCTCCGGGGAAATCAATCAGCCAGTTTATAGTAATAACATTAAATCGTCTTTTTATCTCTGCAATTGTTTCAGGATAAAAGGACCCTCCCCAGTTACCCAGAAATATGTCGGGTCTGAAGCGGTCGATGTGTTTTATTAATCCATGATTAAGCCGGTTCATATCCCAGCGGCGAAGAAAGGGTATCCTGTCACTTATTCGATAGGGGATAACGTGCTGACGATAATCATACGTTTCCAGTTCATATCCCAATTGCAATATGGCTCTTTCCACATATTCAGTAATGGTTATAAAGTTAGGATTATGGTATCCGGAATATAATATCTTCATTTTAGTCATAAATAAACTCTCTTGTCTTCCCCCTTAAAAAAGGGGGATTAAGGGGGTTGTGACTCCTTTCGCAATGGAGTTTAGCTGATACCCCGTGAACGGTTACAGGATTTTTTCATAAATTCAGTTTACACCAGTAAGCTGTATATAAACAACTCTTGCAATTCATACCTTAATATATATATTCTTTATCATTTACAATAAAGTTTTTCAACAAAAATGAGATATTTCAAATTTTCAGGGGTTGACTATCTTGCCTGAAGCCACTTCAAAAAAGATCATCAGCAATACAATCTTCACTTCTGCAGGACGTTTTTGGGGATATTTCCTGAGCTTCCTTCTTACACCATATATTGTCCATAAAATTGGTATTGAGAGGTTCGGAATATGGGCAGTTGCAAATACAGCTATTAACTTCTTTTTATTTCTTGATCTTGGTATTGGTTCATCTTTTGTCAAACATATTGCCGAATATAATACTAAGAAAGACTATAGGCTGATTAATGAGGTTATCAATACTGGTCTCGCTTTTTCACTATTTTTTTGTTTCTGTGTTTTCTGTGTCTCAATATTACTAAAGAATCTTGTCATGAATCTTCTAAAGTATTCCTCCGAACTTTATGATGATGTCTTGCTTGCCTTTCTTGGTGTATTGGCAGTGTTTATTATAAATTATATTTTTACAGTATTTAAGTCGACTTTGTACGGGTTACAAAGAATGGATATAGTAAATATAATTTTTGTGATAGTCTCTATACTTGGCACATTAGGCTTAGTTTTGTTTTTGAGCCTTGGATTTGGACTGAAGGGCCTTATATACAACAGTATTATTGTTGCATTCGTCACCGTCATCTCTTATGCAATCTGTGCTTATAGACTATTACCACAAATGGCTATCGGTTTCAAATACTGTAACACAAAGATGTTCAGGAAATTGTGGAACTTTGGCTTCAAGGTGCAGATAGCAAGTTTTTCTGAATTTATAAATGCCTCATTGGATAAGTTATTACTGGGTTATTTCCTGAATGTAAAGATGGCGGCTTTTTATGAGCTTGGTTCCAAGATTGCACTTACCGCCGGCAATCTTCCTTCGGTTCTGTTACCGGCAGTTGAACCGGCATCATCCGAGTTGGATGCTGCAAAGGATACAAGGGCATTAAACAACCTCTACACAAGAGGCACAAAGTACATCGTATTTCTTACGTTTCCTCTATCACTGTTCGTTATTACAAATGCATCCCTTATCATGCATTTCTGGATGGGTGAATCAGGATATCAAAAATCCGCCCTGGCAATTCAGATACTGACGATTGGTTATTCTTTCGTTCTTGTAAACAGTATTGGCAGGCTGATTGCGCGGGGTATGGGTGTGCCTCAATTTGAAATGGTCTCTGCCTTGATAATTCTTGGTTTGAATATTTTCCTCAGCATTACCCTCATAATCTTATTCGGTTTCGTCGGTGCCCTGATAGGGACAAGCGTGTCTGCGGTTATTGGTTCATTATACTTTATGAATAGATTTCATAAACATATAGAGAGGACAACCGCGTCTTTCTTAAGTGGAATGTATCTTAAACCTGTACTTGCATGTATCATTGCGATCCTTGCCTCACTTGTGGTAAACTTTTTATTGCACAACTTTAGCTTCTCTCCTTCAGGAAGATTTGGTTGTTTCATATACCTTGGCCTTAAAGGCTTTGTATTTTCAGGGATGTACCTGCTTTGTATTTTCATCACCAGATACCTTGATGAATACGACAAGAACGTTTTCCTCTCGGCAATAAAACTTCCCCTCAGTAAGTTTGGGATTATTAAAAGCAGTAATGAATAAAATATTTTATAATTTAAATCACTCCGTCATATATAGATACAAAGTTAAAGGGTTTACGGCTGGGCATGAAATCACAATAAGTGTATCCATTATCAGATTAAATCTCTTATTTTATGATAAAGATTTCTAAGAAGAAGATATATTTTGACATTGAGGGAGTTTGGTATAAAGATATCCACCTCTTCTCTTTTCTTATTAGTAAGTCGAGTTTTATAATCTTCCATACCACGCAAGAAATCATACTCTAAATATCCTTTATTTATTGCATCTTCAATTACCAGGTTTGTCAGGATACTTCCAACTCGATCTTTAGACCATTCCGGGTCCCATCCTCCCTGGTAGTAAAAAAGCTTGTTATTGTATTTGAAAGTATACAACGTGGCCACATCCTTCCCCTGCACCCTGAGAAAGTATAGTCTTAGCATATCTGAATTCAAAAATATTCTGGCAATCTCTTTATGAAATCTCCTGACTTTATTCCTGGCCAGATTCCCCTTATGCCCCACAACCATCCATCGTTTTTCGTGTAGTTCGAACAACCTTTCCATGGCATTGTCAATATCATCAGAATTTTCCCACGTTACAAACTCAAAACCATTATGTTTTTTTTGTAAATTACGCCTTCTCCTCTTTATCGTATTCCTCCTGTTTCCACTTAAAGAGGAGTAAAAACCTTCAATTTGATCCGGCAAAGGTATATATGGACAGACCTGAGATATTTTGGATTGAAAAGGCCTGTTTCCCATAATCTCTTTAAGTAATCTGCCAGTTAAAGAAGTTGAGGGTATATTGCTCAGGAGACACAAGTCCCAATTGCGTGCCTGAAGAATGTAATTAATTATTGCTTTCAGTGCCTCTCTTTCTCTCCCTTGATGGATGATAAAATCAAGGTGATCCGAAGAGGTCGGTAGAGTCCCCAGAAACCTTAGATAATGCAAGACCGTAACACCGACTATCTTTTTTTTGTCCATACACAATGGCGCAATACCGACCAGGCACTCATTTTTGTCATATACGGTTAATACGAATAGATGTTTGTTTCCCTGGAAACACTTCCACCACGTGTACATCCATTCCCAGGTAAGGAAGACGGTATCACTTCTGCTTTTTTTCAAAAGAGAATTCCATTTTCCTTTTAACCTTGAAAAGTCGTTCCGGGTATGGACTTTTTTAACAGATAACATTGAGCGTTAGGTGTTTATGCTAATTTAATTGTTAGAAAGTTACAGGAGGTGGATAGCTGGATATTTGTCTCGTAATCTCTTAATGATATCCATACTTATCTTGACATGAATCACAATTAGCCTATTATAGCCTTTCAACTTGTTTAATCAATTGCGAATTAAAGGGTTTCAGACTTTAATCCATTAACCAGAAGAAGCCTGGAGCATTACGTATTATGCAGAGAGACAAGATGTTTTCAAATATTAATCCTGCCAGATTTATGTGGGCCTTATTTTGTATGCTGGCAATTGTTATCCTTTTTATTTCTTTAAATAGGTGGTTTGATTGTGATGAATTTGAGGCAATTCATTCATCATGGAAGATCCTTCGAGGTGAAAAAATCTATATCGATTTTTTTCAAAACCATCACCCTTTTTTTTACTATCAAATGCTACCTGTTATCGCCATATTCAAGGAAAGTATTGCTACCATAATCGCTCTTCGGATCATGGTTTTTTTAATGCTGCTTTTAATCTTTATTGTTACCTACTTAATTTCAATCAGGGTTTTTGGCAAAGAAACAGGTATTATTAGTGTAGTTTTACTTGCTACAACGCTCATTTTCATCACACCGGCAATTGAAATCAGGCCGGATGTGCCTCAAACATTATTTGGGCTTCTCTCAGTTTTACTTCTTATAGACTATTTTGAGAATAAATCCGTAAAATATTTGGCACTAAGTTCGTTTTTCCTGGGACTGTCGTTTCTTTTCTTACAGAAAGCGGTGTTCCTGATTCTGTTAACAGGCGGCATTTTGTTGGTTGATGCATACAGGAAAAATATAAACGGCCGCAATCTGTTATTATATCTGGTTGTATTCGTAATAACCATTGCTCCATACTTTACCTATCTTCTTCATACTAATTCTTTTTCTTCTTATATTATGTTTGGTTGGATTATAAATATGAAGTACTTAAACCAATTCTCCCCTTTTGGATATCTGAAAATTGCTTTTCGTGAAAATACTATGTTATGGTGTTTCTGGCTTCTAGGTTTTTTGTTTTTTACAGACACGCCTGATCAGAAGCGTCTCAGGGTACTTTCGCTGGGTTTATTCATTTTTATTTTTTTTGTTCGATCTCCGTATAAACAGTATCTTATGATGGCTATGCCTTTAGTTGCAATCTTGTCAGCGAATGCTATTAATTCAATCTTTCGAAAAAATACTAAAATGTTCCTGGTAGTATTAATTATATCCATCATCTTGCCGTGTTACGTTCTGTTGTGTCGAAAAGAAAAACCATCTAATCGTAAGCAGTTAGAAAAAATTAATTATGTTTTATCTGTTACAGACAAAGAAGATTATGTTTATGATGGTGATACTTTGTTCAATGTCTTTAGAAAAGATATCGACTTCTTTTGGCTTTCTGTAAGTCCAAAATATCATCTGGAAACGTATAAAACTATTACTCAATATGATTATGATATATATGAATTAATTGATAAATATAAACCAAAAGTTATATCGAATTATCACATCGGAAATATGTGGGATAAAAGGATTAGTAAACACTACGTGCAATCTGATAAATATGAAGATTTGTTTATCAGAACGAATGCAGATTAAAAACCGACTCGTTAGATTATCATGTGCAAATTTAATATAAAGGAATATATCTCAATTGCCAGGCCGGATCATTGGTTTAAGAATGGTTTTATGGTCCTGGGAATTGTGATTGCATTTTTTATTGAACCGACGCTACTTGAGACCAATTGGTATCTGACACTTGTGGTTGCCGTAATCGTAACTTGCCTGGTCTCTTCGAGCAACTATGTCATTAACGAGATTCTGGATGCTCCGGGAGACAAACTGCATCCTGAGAAGAAAAACAGGCCTGTACCCACGGGACGTATTTCTATCTCTGTCGCATATGCCGAGTGGCTCTTATTGGCGGTTGTGAGTCTGGGAATGGCTTATGTCTTGAATTTTCCGTTTTTTCTATCAGCGCTGGCTTTATGGGTCATGGGGCTTTTATATAACATGCCTCCGACCAGAACCAAGGACATTCCATACATCGATGCGCTGAGCGAGTCTATCAACAACCCTTTACGTCTGTGTCTGGGTTGGTTTGCCTTTATTCCGGATCGCTTTCCTCCTGTTTCACTCATAATAGCGTATTGGATGGCCGGAGCTTTTTTTATGGGTACAAAGCGATTCGCAGAATATCGAATGATTAACAATTCTGAAGTTTCTGGTAATTACAGAGCTTCGTTCCAATATTATGACGAAACAAAACTCCTTCTTAGCATTCTTTGCTATACTATTGTCTGTTCTTTCTTTTTTGGAATCTTTGTTGTACGCTACCATTTAGAACTTATCCTTTGCGCCCCACTATTTGCAGGTTTTTCTGTCTACTATTTGAAAATTGGATTTAATCCAAATAGTTCAGTACAATATCCTGAAAGATTGTATAAAGAGATCAACCTTATGATTTATCTGGCCATTTGTTTTATTGCGTTTGTTCTACTTCTGTTTATTAAGATTTCCTTTTTATATGAAATCTTTAATGTTATTCCGTTTACGATTGATCCTTTATGGGTTTTCTGATATTTGCAAAGAGTGTGAAAAAACAGTTGAAATTATAAGGCGTTCTGTTTTAATTAAGTTATGTTACTTAAAGCAGTTTTTTGCGATTTCTAGTGGCTGTATGGTTTCCAAAATCTCGTAGATATACTAAAACCGATTTGGTTTTTGGCTTCTCAAAAAACCAAATCTTGGTTGCAGTTATACTCGGGCAAAATTGTTTTTGGATTATTGCCGAAAACCATTTTGAGATGAGTATAACTACTAAACTTTTTATTATATTAAACCTCTAAAGAAAATTAACATTTTCATTCGGGAAAATACTATGTGTCAAATGAAAGTAATGCTGGACAAGGAAGGCCAACAGGAATTAGTAATGGAAGACGTTACAAAGCTTGAAGTGACTGAAGATGGGATCAGGATTAGTACGTTTTTTGAAGAGCCTAAAACCGTTTCAGGCGTAGCTGTGAAAACGATTGATTTTACTTCCGGCACACTAACACTTCAGTCAAAACCTGTTTAGTAAAAAAGACAGCTTGTAAAAGCAAGTAACGGAAGGGTGCATGTCAGAACAAAATACAATAGAAAAACTTCGGGTATTGCTGCCGCACTGGATCGAGCACAACAACAACCATATAGCTGAGTTCAGAAAGTGGGAAAATGAGGCAAGAGCAGAATCCGGGAAGGAAATTTCCCTGTTACTGAAGAAGGCTATCAGCGACATGGAGGAAGCCGGCAAATCGCTTTCCGAAGCGCTGGAAAAAGTCGGTGGACCATTAGAGAGTAGTGAATGGCATCACCATCACCACTAACTGACAAGTGAGTATCCCCACACTTTGCATGTTTTCCCTGGCAGTTTCAAAGATTCTTCTCTTTACAACTCCATTAATTTATTGCTATACAAAATCGAGTCAAGGAATATTTGTATGACAGTTGAAACAGATGAAAAACACAAGTCTGGATTTGTAACGATATGGGGACGGCCTAATGTAGGCAAGTCAACACTGCTCAATATGCTTGTTG
>JBHHYW010000084.1:0-9410 GCA_046757745.1 Candidatus Scalindua sp. | reverse complement strand
TGCCGGCGCGCATGCCATTGCAGTGTACATCCATGACGAATTGAATGGCGTATAGGGATAAACTGACAGTAATGTAAAACAGCCCGCCGCATTTACAATGACAACATTCTTGCCTAGGACCTTGAGTGCAAGCCTTAAAGCCAAAAGCCCACCACAACCGGCACATAATGGTGTACCGGGTGAAATATTCTCATCCGTAGAGATACTCTTAAAACCTTTATAAGTTTCCGTTTTCATGAAATACAACTTTTTAGAAAAACAAATCCAAAAAGACTCTTTCTATTACCTCTCTTTCGAGAGGATTCCATTACTGGATTCCTTGCGAAAGCAAGGTTTTTTCTGTTGAGGGAAATCATATTTAAAGTTTTTATGTAACCTTCCCCGCAATTTTCAATAAATTGTTCATTTGCCGCATATCATTTTCTGTATAGAGAATTTGTGTTTCAGGAACAACTCCGGTATCAACACTTTCTTTCATCATCTCGATTACGTAGTTAAATTCGACAGGGCTGATGTCCTTGCCCCCCAACCCGCCAATGAAAGACAATAATGCTCCAGGCCTGTGAGTCTCGTGATACAGCGCCGTGGATACATCTTTAAAAAGAATACCACCGGAACCTGGACTAATGTTCTGGTCGATAACGGCTGCCGCTTTTTTGTTACTTAAGAGTCGCTTAAGTTCTGAATCCGGAAAAGGCCTTATAAGCCTTAATCTCAGAAGACCAACTTTTATTCCATTTTCTCTAAAATCTTTTACCGCAGCCTTACCTTTAATGGTAAATGAGTTGCTCATTACCAGAACATACTCTGCATCTTCCATCATAAATGCTTCAACAGCGGGGTACGACCTGCCAAAAATTCCTTTAAATTCACTTGCTGCTTCGTTGTATACCTCTATTGCATTTAAGGAGGCTAAATGCATTTGATACTTAAAGTATGAATACGCGCTACCACCTAAGACTGCGACACCCTGTGCCATCGGATCTGAAGCCTTAAAATATGCGTGCCTTGGCGAGTATTCAGGTAAAAACCCTTTGACTTCATTCTTGTCTGGTATTAATACAGGTTCTCTCGTAAAAGAGAGGTAAAATCCATCCATATTAATCAAAATCGGTAGGAGCACCCTTTCATCTTCAGATATTCTGTATGCCATCAATATGGTATCCAATACCTCCTGACATGTTTCCGCGTGTATTTGAATAACACCAGTGTCTCTGGCAGAAAGGACGTCATTATGATCAGGTTCCAGTGTGATTGGGGCAGAGATTGCCCTTGACACATTAATCAGTACCAGAGGCACTCTCCATCCCGCAATATTATACAGCATTTCAAAGCTGTATAATAAACCCTGGCTGGACGTAGCGGCGAAGACCCTGGTACCGGTAGCAGAAGCAGTGCCTGCTGCCGTGATCATTGAATGCTCAGAATCCATATTAGTAAATATTGCGTCCATGGCCCCATCATTTATCCATTTTGATAAGACTTCAATTATCTCCGTTTGAGGAGTAATAGGGAACGCTGGCACATAGTCCACATCTGCCAATCTTGCACCCCATGCCGCTGCATAATTACCGGTTAGCATCTCCTTTACCACGCCCTTACCTCACGTTCTCTTGAAATAACATTCTTTGGACATTCCTCCATACATGTAAAACAGCCTTTGCAATTTTCATAATCAATATGAGGATAACCTGATTCGTCAATAGAAATACAACTGTGCGGACAGTGGACAAAACACGCTCGACACCTGGAACATTCATCATAATCAATTACCGGTTTGAATAAACGCCAACTGCCTGTATTCTTCATAATCGTATTTCCCCTTGCGTAAACGCTGGGTGATCCTATACAAGGATTAGCATATTCTAACCTTACAATTTTATTTTCAATGTATCCTTCTGAATGTTTGAATCTGGATGTGGAGATATCCGGTGTGTTGTCAAAACAGACCAGCGCTGCCTCAACATTTTTATCTATAATTACTTTTTTAAGATTTATATATGCCAGTTCTTTGATTACAGCCTCTTTTAAAGAATCTTTTGAAATCATGCCTGTTAATTTACATGCAGAAGCCGACGCAACACTACTCAGGGTGGGTTTATTAATAATCTTCAAGACTATTTCTGTTATATCGACCGTAGCAACTTTTCCATTTACACTATAAGTCTCTTTAACATGAAAAGATGTGTAATGTGTGTTAACTATTGTTACCGTTCCATTCCATGTGCCTTGTAATACGTTAGCTGCATTATCGTCAAGTAACGTTTCATCGGCTATAATGTTGATGTCAGGATTAGCTATTATGCCTCTTTCAAGTATGGGATTATCAGACAGTCTTGTAAAGGCCATGATTGGAGCGCCCCTTCTCTCAGCGCCGTAAATAGGAAAATCCTGGGCATAATATCCTTCCATAAACGCTGCAGTACCGACTATCCGACTTGCAGTCTTCATGCCCTGACCACCCCTGCCATGAAATCTTATTCTTTTGATAATATCCTTCTTTTTCATATATATTATTAGTCCAATATGTTTTAGGTTAAAATAACCTTTGCATCGACAGCCATTACCTTCTTCTCATAAACTAACAAGGGGTTCAATTCCACTTCCTTTATTATACTTATATTTGATATTAATTCAGAAATAATAATAATTGTTTTAACAATTTGTTTTATATCAACCTTCTTTGAACCTCTATAGCCAGACAGGGCCGGATATGCCTTAATCTCCCTTATCATCTCTAAAGCGTCTGCTTCCGTTACAGGCGCTATTCTAAACGACACGTCCTTAAAGAGTTCTACCAACACACCGCCCATGCCAAACATAACCACAGGCCCAAATTGCTCATCATGTAATCCGCCTACGATCAAGTGTATGGCTTCAGGAATCTGCTTTTGTAATAAGATCCCTGATATTTGAGCATCCGGCATCTTTCTTTTTAAATTTCCCATAATCTTATTAAAATTTTCTTCTACCTCTTGTACCCCACGTATGCCTGAAACTACACCACCTGCTTCACTCTTGTGAATTGCTTCTGATGACGCAATTTTCATGACCAGGGGAAACCCTATCTCCGTGGATACTTCTACAGCCTCTCCTGGTGTTTTAGCTAAAACGTGGCCAGGGACGTCAATTCCAGACAATTTTACTATATCCAAAGATTCGTCAGGAAGTGCGACCTTTCTCCCTGAAGCCAATATCTTTTCCACAATCTTTTCTACTTCCATTTCTTTTGCAGTCTCAACCACCATTCATTCTTCCTCTTTCTACTAATACGCTCATAGCTTTTACACATCTTTCAGGTGTTGGAAAAACAGGAAGGCCATTATCTTCAAACTTAGTTTTGACTCCCCCTGTATACACGCTACTAGCCACACATATAACGACAGGTTTTCCTGATTCCCTTGCCATTTGTGAAATAATTTTAACTACCCCCTCCGTCATTGTTTCAGGTGGCATCAGCGAAAATACAATTGCAGCATCAAAGGAATTATTATCAACCAGTGCAGACTTCATCGCTATACCGTAATCTTCATCACCCGAGCTACCCGTCAGGTCAATCGGGTTATTTAGTATAAAATACCCTGGAAACCTTTCCGACAGCGCTTCTCTGACCCTCTCAGGTGTATCTGTGACATCAAGTCCGGCATCACTACACATATCTGACGCTGCAACACCAAACCCTCCACCATTAGTCAATATGAGGACTTTTTCCCCCTTTGCCGGTTTTTGCATCGAGAGAACCTTACATGCATCCAGAAACTCTGTGAAACCATTAACTTCGATTATCCCGGACTTCTTGAAGGCTGCTTTGTAAATTTCATACCTGCCGGCAATAGTTCCGGTATGTGACCTTACAGCCTCGATACCGGAATCTAGCCGACCAACCTTTAAAGCGACAAGAGGCTTATACCTTGAACAACTACTGGAGGCATCTATAAACCTCCTGCCATCATCAACAGATTCCATATAAATTCCTATTACATGCGTTGATTCATCATCCGTAAGATATTCAATCATTTCTGATTCCCCTACATCAGCTCTATTTCCATAATTTACAACTTTCGATACCCCCATACCTTCTTCAGACAACATGTCCAGTACACAAGTGGCAAAGGAACCGCTTTGTGATAGTATGCTCAAGTTTCCTTTAGCCGGTCGTTTAACCTTTGTCCAGGGCAGGAACGATGAACTGAAGTTCGAATAATTGTCTAAAACACCAATGCAATTCGGTCCCATTAAGCGTATGCCCTCTTCTCTGCATATTTTCCCGACTTCCAATTCCAATACTCCTCCTTCGTAGCCTGACTCAGCAAATCCCCCACTTACTACTATTGCATTTTTTATTCCGCACGTTGCCTGTTGACGAAGAACTTCCGGCACAAATCTGGCAGGTATAGAGATTACTGTCAGGTCTATCTTCTCCTTGATTTCAAGGAGCGAAAGATAGCACTTATACCCAAATACTTCGTCATGATGAGGATTGACCGGCACAAGCCTTCCTTCAAATCCCATTTCAATGAGATTCTTCATAATCATTGATGTAATCTTTTTAGGGTCTTCTGTTGCACCTATTACGGCTACAGATTCGGGATTAAAGAACTTTTCTAAAGACATGATTTATGCTCTGATATTACATGATGATGAAAGAAATATAAAATCTTTTCAGATTACCTCTTTATATAATACAAATAAGACGAAATTAGAATAAATCTAAAACTCTCATAAATCAAGGGAAAACAGAATGTCCCAAAAGAGCTGTTATCACAGTTTAAATAAATTTGCAATTTTTATGATTGTAGATTACTATTATTTTTAGAGGATTAAAATTATTTTTGTTCAATTCCTGTAAGACAAATGTCTAATCTGAAAAACTTAAAACAACTTTCTGAGGAAGACCGCAAGCTTATTCAAGCCGTTGAAATGATGCTTGGCCCTGAACCTGCAGAGATGGGGTTTGTTAAAAACATGTTTTGGGGCAACATCCGTGATGAACTGGTACTTCCTTATCCTCAGGTTAGTAGTGATGAAAGGCTTGAGTGCGACCGTCTTTTGGAGAAACTGGATAAATATCTTTGTGATGAACATCCGGCAATCCAGATCGACCAGGAAGAAGAGATACCACGATGGGCGATAGATCGTCTATTTGGACTCGGCGTCATGGGAATGACTATTCCCAAAGAATACGGTGGGCTGGGAATGTCAACTACAAGTTATAACAGGGTGCTGGAAAGAATCGGCCGCACATGCGCTTCAACAGCCGTGCTGGTTTCTGCCCATCAATCAATAGGTTGCAAGGCGCTTTTACTGTTTGGAAATGAAGAGCAGAAACTTCGATGGCTTCCCAAAATGGCAACTTCAGAGATGTCGGCGTTTTGTCTGTCAGAACCTAATGCCGGTTGTGATGCCGGAGGACAGGAGACCTATTGTGAACTCAGCAAAGACGGCAAATTCTATATTCTTAACGGCGAGAAGAAATGGGCAACTTCAGGCGCTTATTGCGGGCTGTTTACGGTAACGGCAAAGCATTCGATATACGACAGCAAGCGTGGCAAAACAGTAGACCGTGTGACGGCTCTGGTTTGTACTCCTGACATGAAGGGAGTTGATATTTATCAGAAAAACCGCAGTAAGTGTGGTATACGCGGCACGTGGCAGGCCAGAATAAGATTTAACAATGTCAAGGTGCCACGTGAAGATTTACTATATCAGGAAGGCAAGGGTCTTACCGTAGCCCTTACATGCCTGGATTTTGGAAGATGCACATTAGCTGCCGGTATGCTGGGCTCTGCAAAACAGTGTATGGAGCAGGCAATAAAATGGTCAAAGACCCGTTATCAGTTTAAACAGCCTCTCTCTGCTTTTGATCTTATAAAACAGAAGATCGCACACATGGCCGCCTTAACTTATGCAATGGACGCAGTTCTTTACATGACTACGGGTATGCTTGACCGCCATGACAAAGACATCATGCTTGAGACTGCTATCTGTAAGGTTTTCTGCTCCGAAATGGGTTGGCAGGTAATTAATGATGCCATGCAGATAATGGGAGGAGAAAGTTATATGACAGAGAATGAGGTTGAACGCGCCTTTCGTGACAGCCGCATTAATTTGATTGTTGAAGGGGCTAATGAAGTAATGCATACCTTTGTGTTCGGTTACGGCGGCAAGCAACTGATTGAACAGCTTATTTCAATACAGGAAGCGCTGTTCTGGAATAGCGAAGAAACCTTTGCGGCAAACACCAGACGAATAATTGGAAACATTTTAAAACCCGGTATAATTTTGCATGCTGTTCCCCTTGGACTTGAGATGATTCTTGGGGTTAAAAGAAAACTACCACAGATCCAGAAACTGCATTCTGCTATTGTGAATGAGGGATTACGACTGGCCAGACTTGTACAAGACCATAGTCACCAATTCAAATTGATAAGCAAGAAATATAGAGAAGAAATATTAAATAAACAAACCATTCAGGCACGAATCAGCGAAAATGCCATGTGGCTGCATGCAGTTGCGTGTACACTCTCAAAGTTGGATCAACAGTTAAAGGCCAATGAATCAGGCCCTCAATTCGAACGTGACAAAGCTGCGGCCTTATACTTTATTGATACGGCTGAACTGGTTATTAACACTAACATTTCAAGACTGAATAAAAATGCTGATGACAGTATGCGAACAGCAGCCTCTGCTGCCCTTAAACATAATGATACCCTTTCAAATGCAGATTTTATAATTCCCGAAAGTTCTCCAAATGCCAAAGGCACAGGACGGATTCCTCCGCAAGAGCATATAAAGCAATTTCCCGGAGATAAACGCAATTAGCAAACAGATTGATAGTAAAAACAATAATCACACAAAGACACGGAGGCACAAAGAATTATAGACGGAGAACTTGAATAATGTCAATCTTTGTGCTCTGCCTGCCTGTGCGTAGCACGCAGATAGGTGGCTCTGCAAGAGAACTTCTTTTTCCTCACCAGCCAAGAACGCAAAAGGGGCTTTAGCTTTAGGAATATTTTTTTTCTTAGCCAAGTTAAGCCTTCGGCGAATTGTTCAGTATATTAAGCTGCGTGGTGGCATGGACAAACTCGTTTGTCCGTGCATTGTGCTGCATTATGCAGAAAACACGGACAAACAAAGTTTGTCCATGCCACCCATAAAAGTACTTTGAAATTCCTATGCTTGAACTTAGCGGCTTTGCGTGAGAACTTCTTTTTTCATATCTTTTATTCCGCAATCCGTAATCCGATTGTGTCTTTGTGTAAGAATCAATATTTCAATCAAGATTTGTAAGTTGTAGAATTCCCGGGATGTGATTCACTCTTGACATTGCTGCTCTATTTCACAATAATTTCCTTTAAAAAGAGAATTTAATAATAATTGTAAAATTTACTGACAAAACGAAATATTACTTGTTAATGTCTTCTTAGAATTGTATATTTGCAGGGAGCTGAAAAATAACAAATTAAGAGGTGATGAATAATGCCTGATAAAAAAGGAAATTTATATTTATTCGAAGCGATTGAGTTAAGACATGAATATGACCGTCACATTAAACTTCTGGAGAAGTTAATTGAAGGTGATAAGAACAAAAGTGATAGATTTTTTCATAATAGAGACGAAGAAGAAATAGAACCAGCCTCAGATTTTAATCAAAAGGAACTGGAAGAAAAGCTAAAGAAAATACAGACTAAAAGAGTCAAACTTAACCAGGCAATACAAGTAGCGAATTTTAAATATCAGATTGATTTTGACGGGGAAAAAATAAGTATTGCAGAAGCATTGGAAATTAGGAAAAATCTTTTTACAGATATTGAAGCTATATCCCAAAGAGTTATTAACTCGGCCTATAAGCGTATAATCCATAAAGAGGAACGAGATATAGTGCATGAACCAAAACATCCTTTCAAACAAAGTTACGAGAGCTATCAGAATAATATGAGAAAAATAAGGCATATTGTAACTCAAATTCATATTGTCAATCATAAAAGTGTAGTAAATTTCAGAGAGGAATAAGTAGAGACAGTGGGGCAAGAGCGAAACTACCGTAAGGTAGGTTAGCCCGAAACCTAATAGCGCAAATTGGGGGTGGTCATGCTATTTTTCCACCTAAAAGAAGAATAGCAGGTGGTTGATACCCACTCCTTTTTACAATTCACTATTAATCAACTTATGATTTACAGTCTTACATTTTACAACTTACCGGATGGCTCCGAGTCTCTATTGGATAAATACGGATATCTGTTAGAAAAATGAAATTAAAAGAGATCATTGCAACTTCAAATTGGGAGGCTGTACGCCAAGTCTTCCTGCTCAATTATCCAAGTCAAAAGAAATCAATCCCTGGATATGAATTCGTATATAAAAAATTACGCGCCAAGTCTCCAACAATTTCTTCAATGGCATTATATTGTAATAAAAGCGAACCTATTCTAAAAGGGGATGACCAATTTCATGATATATATGGGATTGACGGAACAAAAAGGGAAGACGGAGAATTGGAAAATTTTTCATTAAGCCTTACTCCATGGTCACAATGGCTTGGTTCATCTCTATCAGAAAATATATTAAACAATTATACAAAAGAAGAAATTATATCCCATTGCCTATTCGACATGACGTTTCATGGCTTTTCTGAAGCGGACATAAAAAAAGCTAAAAAGGAATTAGAGATAACAGTGAAAGATTCTGAAGATCCAATAAGATATATTATAGTGTCTGATTTGTTTTCCACAACCAAATGGCAGTTTTATTTCAATGTTTCAGATGAAACATGGTGCAGTGAAATCGATTCAGCAACTACTTTTAAGCGCGTGACTCACGCATTAGCTATTTTAAAAACCTTAAATACCAGAAAAGACAAATCAAATATAATAGCCAAAATCACAACAAAAAACAAAAAGCGTAAGATATTGAAATATTTTAAATGAATGGTTCTAACAAAAAATCCCATCTGATCCAAAACCCAGCGCCTAGACGTTAATTCATTAATCAACTAAAGAGGTATCAATGAATACAAACACTTTTAAGGCTATGATTGTCAAAGAGGATGCCGGCAAGTATATGCGTGAAATTGGCAATAAGAATATAGCAGACCTTCCTGAAGGTGACGTGTTAATAAATGTCAAATACTCTTCGCTTAATTACAAAGATGCACTTTCTTCTATCGGAAACAAAGGTGTAACAAGGAATTATCCCCATACACCTGGAGTAGACGCTGCCGGATTAGTTGAATCATCTGACAATCCTTTGTTTAAGGCAGGCGATCAAGTTGTCGTAACGGGATATGACCTCGGCATGAATACGTCAGGCGGCTTCGGGCAGTATATAAGGGTTCCAGCAGTGTGGATTGTTAAACTGCCAGAAAGGATAACATTAAAAGAGAGCATGATATACGGAACTGCAGGATT
>JBHHYW010000083.1:0-9422 GCA_046757745.1 Candidatus Scalindua sp. | reverse complement strand
GGGAATTGTTTTTGGCGATATTTGATTCATACTTTAGTTTTACGTTTTTTTGGTAGCAGAGGTGTTAAACAACGTAAAGCTTTATTCACAGATTCAGAGTCAGGAAAATATTTTCTTAAATCCGGTTCTATGCTTACAGTGCCTTCCTCAAGTTTGAAACGTTGGACTAGAGTGGTTCCATTAGCCTTCTTAATCTTTACTGTATGTCCTGTTCGATAAGATTTGTAATACTTACCCCGTATACCACCACTCATTCTTTTGAAATCGTATTCGGATTGCATATCATCTTTGTCTTTATCCCCTTTTTTAGATTTAGACATAGCCTTCTTCATATACCTTCCTTTCTGTTTTTGTTGCTTTGCGGCAACTAATAATTCTAATATTTGATCCTCGTTCTGTGTGAATGACAATCAAAACTCGTTCATTTACAGAATTGCCTATGTTGATAAATCTTTGTTCACTACCTGGATATTCACGATCTGGAAAAGTTAATAAGAATGGATCGTTGAAAACCGTTTTCGCTTCTTCAAAGTTGATTTTGTGCTTTCGAAGATTCTTTTTAGCTTTTTCCTCATTCCATTCAAATGTTATTCTCATTTAACACACCATATGTTTATTCTAAACATTCCTTTTATACAATAACAAAATCAACTTCTCTTTTCAACAGGTCAATTTTTGTGATCTTGACTTTGACTACATCTCCAAAGCCGTAAACTTTGCCTCTCCTGTCCCCGACCAGGGAAAGCTTTTTCTTGTCGAGTTTATAGAAATCATCAGTGAGTGTACGGATGTGGACAAGGCCGTCCAGTTGGAACTCGTCTATTTGTACAAAGAGTCCGTATTCCTGGATGCCGGTAATAACGCCATCCATTACCTTGTCGGCATGTTCTTCGAGATGTCTGAGCAGCTTGAGTTTAACGATTTCACGTTCAGCGTCTTGTGCCCTTTTTTCGGTAGCCGAACAGTGGCTTGCCCAACCTGTAATCTTCTCACTCCATGCGGCCTTAGCCCTCTTAGACTTTAGTTGACCCTGGAAGAACAGGTCTAAAAGCCTGTGTACAATCAGGTCGGGATAACGGCGTATGGGGGATGTAAAGTGCGCATAGTGTTCCAGCCCAAGTGCAAAATGAGATTCCTCTGTGACAGAATATTCTGCCTTTCTCAGAGACCGGAGCAGCATCAGATTTATTATGTAACTTTCTGGATGATCGGATATTTCATCAAGGAATGCCTGCAATCTTTTTTTGTCAAACGGGTTTATTCTCTTGTTTTTGCAATTAAAAATAAATTCTGCAAAATCAAGCATCTCGTCTTCATCGGGTTCAGAGTGGCTGCGGTTTACTGACGGGATACTGTTCTCGTGCATGAATGTCGCTACGGCCTGGTTTGCTGCAATCATAAACTCTTCGATGATTATGTGCGAAATATCTCTTTTTACCTTCTCTATCGTGTCGATCTTGCCGTCTTCGCCAACCCTTATATTAATCTCGGGCAGGTTCAGTTCAAGAGCGCCTTCTTCCATACGTTTTTTATATAGCAACTTTGCAAGTGTGCTTGCCTCAAACAGCAGGTTTGTTACAGGGGTTGTGTCTCCTTCATCACTTTCCATTAATATTCTTGTCGCATTATGGTAGGTTAATCTTTTCTTCACATTTATAACTGAATGCTTGATCTCGGAACGTAATAACCTGCCATCAGGTGAATATGTAAAGAAAACACCTTTTGTCAGCCTGTCTTCTCCCTCTTTAAGACTGCAAATACCATTTGATAATACTTCCGGGAGCATGGGTATAACAGTGCCGGGGAGGTAAACACTGGTGCCTCTCTTTCGTGCCTCCACGTCTACGGCGGAATCCTGCTCAACATAATAAGAGACATCGGCTATGTAGACACCAAGGAGCCAGTTTCCTTTTTTGTCTTTCTTCAAAGAGATTGCGTCATCAAAGTCTTTTGCATCTTCAGGGTCTATTGTAATTATCAATTCGTCTCGAAGATCTAATCTTGTACCGGTTTCATCAGGGCTGATAGACATAGGTAAATCCTGTGTCTCCGCAAGAACATTTTTATCAAACTTAAATGGGAGTTTAAACTGATGTATGATAGACTTAATATCAACAGCAGGCTCGCCGTCTCTTCCTAACACTTCTATTATGGATCCCTCAGCATTGAGGTGCAGGGTCGGCCATTGGTCGATCTTGACGACAACTTTGTCACCGTGCTCCGTATCTTTAGTGTCTTCCATTGAGACATAAATGTCTCTGGGCAATTTTGAGTTATCGGGCGCTACGTAGTTGAAGTGTCTGCTTTTTTTGAGTGTGCCAACGACAGTTTCATTTTCACGGTGTAAGACATTTATTATCCGTCCTACATTTCTTTCCCTTTCCCTCTTTTTTCTCCTTCCCTTTTTCTTCTTTTTCGTAGAAGGCAGCCTGACAACGACTATATCACCGTGCATGGCGCTCCCCAGACCTTCTGCATCGACATAAATATCATCAGATATGCCGTCCCTTACAGGAACTACAAATCCAAAACCTCTTTGATTGGCGTCGAGTTTGCCTACCAACAGGTTGGCTTTTTTGGGGTTTGAGTATTGTTCCTTTTTAATCCGGACAATTTCTCCATTTAGTTCAAGTTCTCTTAAGAGGGCGCGAAATTGTTTAGATTCTGAATCGTCTATCTTGAAGTGTTCGGCAAGCTCTGATGCGTTCATAGGGCTATATTTTCTGCCGCATATTAACTTTATAATCTTTTCAGCATCAATCATCCTTAAACTAATCCTTGATAAAAAGAAATTTGGGAATATAATTTTTCATGTTATTAAATACGAATTTTTCATGAAAGGAAAGTATGGAAGAAACTTTAGAAATAGCTTCAAAATTAGGCGCAGCCATAGCAAAACATAATAGATATAAGATGTTCAGGGAAGCTGAAGAACAACTAAAAAAAGACAGTGTGGCAAAGGAAATTTCAGAGAAACTGGAGAAACAGAGCAAAAAGATTTATGAATTAGAAAAAAATTTGAAGCCCATAGAGGTTGAAGACAAAAAGGAACTTCAACAATTAAAGGAACAAGTGGCATCTAACCAATCAATACAAAAATTTCTAAAAGCACAAACAGATTATGTCGAATTTATGAAAAAAATTAATGAGTGTATAGGGGCTAAATTAGCATCTAAAGACAGTTAAATATACGCATAGAAATTTCAATGTTGATAACACTTCGACTCTGCTCAGTGTGATGTTATCTGAGCGCCTGCCAGACTTGGTCATTCAGGCGGGGGGGGGACGAAGGATAGTTTTTGTCGCTAAAACGGCCTAACTTGTTTTAGTAATTAATTTCATGAGATTTTTTGAATAACTTCCTGTCGAACATTTTATTATATCCTGTCCAATGGTTGCTGGGATCCTTATCGTTTGTAATCGCTTTGTTAAATGCATGTATTTTTGCATCAATATTATCCAGGTAATGAAGTGCAAGGGCCTCTACTGTCATTGGGAGTTTTGGAGAACCCCATTCATATTCTCCATGGTGGCTCAAAATCAGGTGTCTTAATAGATCTAACAGAGTTTTTGGGAAACCGTCTATTTGTTTCGCTTTTTCCTCAACCATAAGCACGCCTGATATCAGATGCCCTATGAGTTGGCCTTCGTCTGAATATTGGAAGTTCTTTTCATAACACAGTTCACTTATCTTGCCAATATCGTGTAGTATTATCCCGCAGATTAACAAATCCTTATTTAAGTCCGGATAAAGCGGAGCGATTTTTTCTCCCAGTTTTGCAACTGATAAAGTGTGCTCTAACACACCTCCTAGAAAAGCATGGTGGTATTGTACGGCCGCCGGCGCTGAACAGAAACCCCTGCAAAAATCCTTGTCGCTGAAGAAAAGGTTGAGAAGTTTTAGCAAATAAGGTTGTTTGATCGAACCGGCAATCTGTTTTAATTCAGAAAACATTTCGTTTACGTCTTTCTCGGTACTCGGCAGGTAATCCTCAAGTTTGATATTTTCCTGATCTGTTTTTGAAATGCTTTTTATAATTAATTGTATTTTATTCTGGTAAATCTCTGTCCTGCCCTTTAGCTTCAAAAAAGTATCATTGCCGAGAGATTCAAAGAATGGTTTACTGGCGTCCCACATCCTTGCATCAATAGTTCCCGTACGGTCAGACAGCTGTGCCTGGATATATAAGCTCCCGTTCTTTGTTGTCCTCAATTCTTTGTTTTGCACTAAGTATATATCGTCAATGGTAGTGCCGCCGTTAAGTTGTGATATGAACTTTCTTGGCATTTTACACCTCCGTTAAACTCATTGAGATGAGGATAACAGGTCTTATTTTGTAAAGACAGCTTGCAGATTTGCTATATTGAAAGTGTTGATAGTTATGTACTTATCAATTGTGTGATTTTACGTGTCTCCTTTTTTAAAGTCAATATAATAAATTAGCTCACTTCGTTTACTTATTTATTATTGCATTTTGCTTTGCAAAATGAACTTTAAAGTTCTTATATCCTGTGAAGTAATAGTAGTTAGTAACAGCGTATTTGATCAATATGAAATTCACAACAACTTGTCTATTTTCGTGTTAAATCAGGAAGAGGAAGTAAATAGCTGTCTGCCTGATTAAATCGTTCAGACTGAAAAGGAGTTAAGTTTTGCGCTTTCGGATTGACATTATGATGAATGAGGTTTATAAATTAATAAAAATGTAAAAGAAATTATTAATATATTTTCATCTACGAGGCTTATTTGTAATGTTATGAGAGTCAGCATATACATTTTTTATGGTATATTCTATTTTGCGAAGCAAAACCAAGAAGTTACCGGCTGAGAGGAGCTAGATTCTTATGTTAAAGGAAAAGTTAAAAACAAAGAAGGCGAAGATTGGAATAATAGGACTTGGTTATGTGGGACTTCCTCTTGCGGTAGAATTTGCAAGGGAAGGGTTTAATGTTACCGGTATTGACAATGATCCCAGGAGAGTACGGCAGATTAATAAGGGGAAATCCTATATTACTGATGTTAAGGGAAGCGTTGTCAGTAATCTTGTTAAGAGCCGGAATCTAAGGGCTACTACCAATCTTAGTGTTATTAAGAGCATGGATTCACTAAGTATTTGTGTTCCAACACCCTTGACAAAGACCAAAGACCCCGATATTTCGTTTATAATATCTGCTACAGATGCAGTTAAGAAATACATTAGTAAAGGACAATTAATAATCTTAGAAAGCACATCTTATCCTGGAACAACAGAGGAGATAATTAAGCCTAAACTTGAAGAAAGCGGATTGAAAGCAGGTCAAGATTTTTCTTTAGCCTTTTCACCTGAACGTATAGACCCTGGTAACAAGCTGTATAACACAAGGAATATCCCAAAGGTGGTAGGCGGTATAACAAAAAAATGTACAAGTCTGGCAAGTCTTTTATACAGCCAGATTATGGATACGGTAATACCTGTTTCGTCGACAAAAGTTGCGGAAATGGTTAAAATATTAGAGAATACTTTCAGAAGTGTTAATATCGCACTTGTTAATGAAACAGCTCAGATGTGTGAACGTTTAGGCATAGATGTTTGGGAAGTTATTGAAGTTGCCGGTACCAAACCTTTTGGCTATATGGCTTTTTATCCCGGTCCTGGTTTAGGAGGTCACTGTATTCCTGTAGATCCACTTTTTCTTTCGTGGGTTGCTAAAAAGACCGGTTTTGAGTCAAGATTCATAAATCTTGCTGATCAAGTTAATAGTAATATGCCGCGATTTGTGGTCAATAGAGTAGCTGATGCATTGAATAGTCATAAAAAGAGTATTAGTGGCTCACGTATACATATCTTCGGTGTTGCCTACAAAAAAGATGTAACGGATTCCAGGGAATCACCGGCTTTTGACATATTAAGCATACTTAAATCAAAAGGGGCTATAATGAGTTACACAGATCCATACATCAAAGATATCGAATTTGATGGCATTTTACTCAAAACCAAAAAACCTTCAAATAACTTTCTTGATAAGATAGACTGTTCCATCATTGTGACTGATCATAGCGTTTTTGATTATAATACAATTGTTAAGAAATCTAAACTGATCGTTGACACAAGAAACGCTTTGAAGGGTTTTAAAGGTAGAAATATTTGCCGTTTATGAGACTCGTGTGCATTACAGGGTATTAAGCGTGTGAAGGTTAAAGAACCTATACAAAAAGGAGGCATTTATAATCTAATTATAAAACTTTCCAAAGATAAGGAAATCAAGATTGGCAGGCTTGGTACATTTGTTTTTCCGGAAGGTTTTTATGTTTACACGGGAAGCGCCCAAAATGGTCTTGAAAAAAGGATAAATAGACACCTTTCAAAGATTAAGAAATTTCACTGGCATATTGATTACCTTCTGTCCTGTGCAAAGATTATAGAGATACTCAGATATATTGGGAGGAGGAAGGATGAATGTAAATTAAATCGCGTGATAGGTAAAGTTGCCGGCGCAACCGCAATTGTGAAAAAGTTTGGTTCTTCAGACTGCAATTGTATAACACATCTTTATTACTTTAAGAATATCCCAACTCATTTACACGGAGATTTTATTGAATACACACCTGTCTTAATCGAATAGTTTATATTTTAAAAGGTGACGGTACTGCATTACTACAAAAGCCTTGAATATAACAGGTGTTTTTGATACCATTTTCCACCATTAAATCGAAGAAATAGGTGAAGTAGTCTTCAAAAGGGCTTAGATGAAGAAGATTATTCAAATGCTTTACACCGTATATGCGTGGATTATAAATGTTTCGCTTTGGTCTATAGGTTATCTGGTTTCGCTTATTTCCACAATCGGTGTTACGGATAAGGAAAACAGATATAATGCTATAGAACGCAAGTTTACAAGAATTTCCTTCAGGCTTTTGGGGATAAACTTAGACGTAAAAGGCCTGGAAAATATTCCGGACGACGAACCTGTAATATTTGTATTGAATCATCAGAGTTTTATAGACGTAAAGCTTTCAATAGCCGCTATACCCAGAAATCTCAGCTTTATTTCTAAGGACATTCTTTTCAAGATACCGGTACTTGGAAGATATATGAAAACTTCAGGCCATATTGGTATTTGCAGAAGTGACGAAAGAAATGCGTATGGAACATTGAATGAAGTCATAAAGAAACTTGATGGAGGCAAGTCAATAATCTTTTTTCCTGAAGGCACAAGAAGTGAAAATGGAGAACTTGGGCGTTTTAAGAGGGGCATTTCAATGGTTATCCTGAAGTCAGGAAGAAAGGTAATTCCAACGGCGATTATAGGGAGTAGAGGGTATCTGCCCAAAAGCAGTATTCTCAGCAATCCTGAACACAGGGACATCGGTTTTAGATTTGGTAAGCCGCTTGAATTCCCGAAGGTAGAGAAAGAAGACAGGGCGCTGTCGAAGGATGTTGTGGCAAGAGTAAGATCTGAAGTCTCGAAACTTCTATATAATTGAAATAAATGAGTACTCAACAAATAGCATTATTTATTGCAGCTGGTGTTGCTATATGGGTTTATACGGATGCAAAAAAGAATAACTATAGTACGCCAGCATCCATAGGCTGGATGCTGGGCGTGTTTATGCTTATGATAATTTTTTTACCATTTTACTTAGTAATGAAAGCGAAGCGTGCAAAACGTCCTGTAATATCAACAACCTGTGAACATTGTAGCAAGCCGTATTTTGGCAATCCAAACTATTGCCCGCACTGTGGGCATTTGGTTCGCAAAATAAATTAGCTCCTTTCAGCCTGCCTGTGCGTGAACGCACGCAGACAGGTCGCTACTTTATGGCATTTTACTTCGCAAAATGAGAATCACCGTTTAGAATGTGTATATTATCTCTTTTGAATACAATAATTAGATTTTGTAAGGTATAATATTTCCGTAAATTGTTGAATTTACGATACAGTGATATGTAAGAATTATGAAAGAGAGAATAACAAAAGAGTTAAAGGATGCAATGAAGTCCAGGAACAAGCTGAGAACATCCGTATTAAGGATGTTATTGGCTGATATTGTAAATGTTGAAAAATCCGGTAAAGATTTTAAGCCCATTGACGTTGTGAGAGGATATGCAAAGAAATTGAAGAAGGCTATTGAAGAATACGAACGCTTGCATATACAAAACGAGATAGATTCCTGCAATGCAGAACTGAAGATAGTTGAAGAATTTATGCCAAAGCAGTTGTCAGACGAAGAGCTTGAGAAGGTCGTAACAGAACTAATGGAATCTGAAAAACCAGAAGATATAGGAACAGCAATGAAGATTGTTATGGGTAAGTATAAAGATGTTGCTGATGGTAAAAAGGTTCAGACATTGGTAAAGAAAATATTTTCAAAATGATAATACTGCTCTCTCCAAAAAGATTGTAGCCAATCCACAGTTTAGCTGGCCACAACCATAGCTGTTAAACTTCCATCCACGTCTTTTACTATTGGTATCTTTAGGAAAGTTTATTTTTGTAGAAATGCTTTTGATTCTTCTGGTATTTCTGTTCGTTGTGATTTTTTTTGTCAAAAAAAGTTATATAAAGAAATTTTATGCAAATTTTTTTGTAAGATAATTTCTCAATTGTATTATAGTTGTCATCATCCTCTGTCGGCATTTAGTGGCAATGGTGGCTTAAGATATTAATTACATCTGTAAATTCATACATGGTTCACTCTCCTTACATGTTGCATATGTCAATTCATCATTAAGAGATGCTAAAGATATCTACCTTAATTAAATTTCATTTCTGGCTTATGAGGCCAGGAGCGCTTCCTCTTGATAAGGCCATATGTGTCCAGCGTCTGAGCTCTCCCTGGCTAATTGCCCCAATTGAAATCTCCATCTGTTAATATAAAAGAATGATTGCTGCTGGCATTTTCTATTAGTATATATAGGTGTTGGAGGATGCGGCATGTGTTCTAAATTTTTCATAGTTAAAAAAACTGATTTTCTGTAAATCCATTTTTTTGTTTATTGGCTTGCATTAATAAATTATATTTCTATCACACAACATATGTTATCAATTTACACATAATATACTAAATATTGTATTTTTTTGCTTGACATTGCATTATCATTTGATAAATTACGCACGTAGGTAAATGCTTGTAAACAAGATAAACTGCTTTCGAATATTCAAAAGGATTTATTTTATAAATATTTTGTTTTGCTAATCGTTTAGAAACAAAATATGCATAGCGGTATTTAGAGAGTATTTTCTTACGTGTATTTAATATTTAAATGCAAGAGAGGGGGTGATAAAAAATGGCAGTAAAGAAGAAGACAGCAGCCAAGAAGAAACCGGCAGCCAAGAAGAAACCGGCAGCTAAGAAGAAAACAGCAGCCAAGAAGAAACCGGCAGCTAAGAAGAAACCGGCAGCTAAGAAGAAAACAGCAGCCAAGAAGAAACCGGCAGCTA
>JBHHYW010000082.1:0-9439 GCA_046757745.1 Candidatus Scalindua sp. | reverse complement strand
AAAATAAAACTATCTCTACTATTATTTAAGAATTCTAATGAAGTCACTGTTTTGACCCATCCTGAAATACAACATGCTTCTCAATGAAAGTGTAGTTACAGTTTGTCATTCTTTGCTATTATTTAGTGCAAGTGCTTCTTGAACAAAAAGCAAGCGTGTTAATTGATAAGGGAATCTTAAAAGACGTAATTTTGCTTCATTTTCTCCACCATACAAGAATTCGAGTATTTGCTTATCAAGTTGCGTGACTGCCTTCTCATAAAGCCAACCCCAGGACAAGAAACGACGTGTAAAATCGTAAGTTATCCGCTTTCTAAGATATGGATGTAGAAGTGATTTCTCTGAATTTGTAGAAATAAGCCTGCCTAATCCATTTTTTATTTTTTCCAGTATAAAGAATTGAAGTCGTCCTGAAATCTTATGTTCTAATGGGATATTTAAACAAAGACGCACGAGCTCTAGATCACAAAACGGAAGTAATATTGGTCCCTTGTTACCTATTAATAACATTGGGAGAGCTGTTATACATCTTCTTTGGCGGTTTTTCATTACGAATGAAGTTACAAAATCTTGTCCACGCTCAGCATCACCAAATTCTTCATTTATATTATTTTTTAGCTTTTCTGCTTGCTCTTCATAAAAATCTCTTTTCAAAAGTTTCTGCCATGGCCTTCCTCCAGCCTTGACACTGGGAAACGGTCCTCCTGCTTCTAAATACATATTGAGGAAATATTCTTTGGCTCCTTCAATATTTCCTGTATTAACACATTCGAGTAAAAATGGAGACACATGCTTGTCAGGTCTAAGAAGCACATCTACCAAGAATCCATCTACATAAACATGTCCATCCGGGATTTTTTCTAATAGTGACATAATCCAGGGGCCTGTATCAGATGAATAGTCAACAAGTTTGCGATGTTTATGAAAATAACTTATTAAATTTAAAAACGTTGGAGGTATAAATTGATTATTTATTCCCAGATGATCAGCTACAGTGTATGCGATTCTGCTTTCACTATATCTGCCAAGCAGTTCTGTAGTCCATGTACAATCTACTTGATTTTTTTTGGCCAACAAACCTGCTAATAAGCGGCTGTCCCAACCACCACTCAGAAAACAGTTTACTTTTGTCTTGTAAGAAGCTTCCGGCGAAATTATTGAATTCAGGAGTTCCACAATCCTATCTGTCGATTCTTCGAGTCCCATTTTTGGGTCTATCGAAACCAATTCAAATTTTGTGTATCTCTTTACCTTGAGTGTGCCGTTAACGTACTCTAATAGTCCTCCAGGGGGAAGAAGAGAAACTTCTTTGAAGAAGGTCTTGTTGCCGAGAAAATGTCCTAACAAAAAGAATTCAAAGACAGCTTCGAAGTTTACAGTCAGGCTATTACAGAATCGATAGAGTAAACTCGGCCTACTGGAGAAAATTATATATTCATCGTTAACGTAATAAGATAATGTTGCTGTACCTAATGGGTCATTTGCTAATAATAATCTTTTTTCTTCCGGAAACATGCAAGCTGCAGAAAAATGGAGCATGCTATCAGAGATAACGGCAGATGATCTATTTGAGGTCAGCCATTCAAATAGTAGTTCTATTGTGTTTTGGGAACAATTCATATTTGAACCTGGTTTTTCGGTTCCGGTAGAAGCAAAAAGTCTTTTATCATCTATTTGAATGAATTTTGGTCCACGCCATAAACCGGAATATCCTGCCTGAAATAAAATACAGGAAGTTGCTGTCATTGTATTAATCGTCATTTTATGGTTAAAGGGTATTAGTTTAATTGTCTTTGTGAACTTTTCACAAATGGTTTGTGATAAGTTATTTTTTTTAGATACTATTCCTGCAATAAATGACATTCCTTCTCACCTATAAATAGATTCTGTTTCTAAGCCTTTAATAGAAATATGTCCAGCCCAGCCAACCGGGCATTTAAAATTTAAAAACATATCTTGGTTGTCCTGTAGACAGGATTGGTATTCTGGTTTGTTTGAAATCACTTGAATATCTTTTCCTGACAAGCAAAAATTAAAACCACATGTATTATCAAGTGTGTTTGCGATTGTTTTTATTTTGTATGGGTCGAATCCCATGATTCGAGCGGCTACAGCGTCAACTGCCATTAGATTATGCCCTGCTAAAATAACCCCACATTTCTTCGGGTCTGGTCGTAATGGACCTTCGTTTTCTCCTCCAATTATTCCATCAATAATCGAGAATATTTTTCGTTGTTTAGTATCATGAATAATTCCATTTTGGTCCGCATAGTATATAATCTTGGCTAAATCAACGGCCATTCTCCAGGCAGAATCGTTTCCATACCAATTACCTCCATAATGTTGCTGATGTTCTTCTTTGAGACCTAAGCCGAATGGCGACAAACAAGTCCTCTGAAAACTTTTCAAGAAAAGGTATAACTTCTCCAACACAGAATTTCTGTGGGTCATAAGGTTATCGGTCAAAAAACTTGAAATGCGCGTAAAGAGCCTGCTTCTATAGGAAATGCTATCGGGCAATTGGTCTCCACCTTCAGCCGGTGTTCCCAGGGTATAATGAACCAGGAAGTTCTTATTGACTACCGTACCCACAAGTCCCTTTGTGTTCAGAGTAACTCCAACCTTCTTATGGACTTTGAGTTTTGGTACGGCAATATATACATCAGCCGAAAGAATCGCTCGTGAAACCATGTATTCATGGACATCACCACAATGATGAAGATTGGTTTCTTTTCTATCATAATCAGCGCCAAAATAGCGGCCTGAACGGTTTAGTCCATAAAACTCACTCTTCTTTCCTAAATTGACTTTCACTCCCCCCAAAGGATCACCAGGGAGTTTTTGTCTATCTCGAACTCCTATTTCTTGCTTATCTTTGTCAATATCCGCCCAGAAGTTTCTCAAATCAAGTATTTCAATTTCAAACCTCATTACTTCCATGTAAAGTGTCTGTATAGTACGCAACTGAGTCACCTCAAGTAATTCTTCGAAATCGCAATCCAATTGAGGCGCATCCGCTATGATGATTCGTCCGCTCCCTTTGAGAGCAATGAACACATAGTCACAGATAGCCCTTATTATTGATGGATGCGTTATAATCGAATATAAGTTCTTTCCAATGGCGTGGCGACTTAGCACGAGATTCGGGTTGATTACAACTGTTTTACCGGGAGAAACAAGCTTACCTAATGGATTCCAGCTAGCTGTACCATAGTTATCCGGATCCAGGTTGAGAAACCTCAGGCATTGTCTAACACCTTCGTAAGCAGGAGATCCTTTACCCGATAATCGCTCATTCTTGAATGGGTATTCTGGAAACGCGGTTGCTGGCGAGAATGGATGTACTCCGTACTTATAATCCGAACCGGCAAAAATTGCAACCTTATACTCATAATTCACTATCTTACTCCCAGGAGATATCGTCAATATCAATAAACTTGTCGTGATAATCGTGTTTCTTACTCACTGTTAAAACCAAATATTTTTCATCTGATAACTTTTTTTGGTAATGCGTAAATCCTTCATTTTGTTTACTTTTCAATATTTTGAACTAATTTAGCCAATTTGTGTGAGATGCTTTTATCAAAAACTCTTTTTGATACAAATTTGCCGCTTTCCATATTTTCCCTGTCATATGAGAAATTATTTAAAAATACATGAAACTTTTTTTGAATTGTTGCTTCAATTATATTTCGATTGATAAATATATTTTCTCGAAATTTTTCTATTAAGGATGGATTGTCAATAACATAATTTAACCTGTCGACAAGAGAAGCTGTATCTCCTGTTCTAAATGACAATCCTGTACTCTTATTGTGAATATTGTTTTTCAACTCTTTCAGGTCAGAAGCAATAAGTGGCATACCACAGGAATTGCACAATGTTGCTACCCCGCTTTGAGTCGCACTTCTATAAGGCAATATTGCTATATCGTGAGAATATATCAGGTTCAAGATTTCATTATCTTCAAGAAACCTGTTTATTACCTTTACAGATTTTCCCAATAGTTGTATTCTTAATCTATATGTGTTCATGTCTCCAACGCCTGCAACTGTTAGTGAATATTTACATCCCATATCTTTTAATTGATTAAGCGCATCCAACAAAATATCAAGGCCCTTATCAGCCCTAATCTTACCGAAAAACAAAAATTTTAAAGGTGAGTGAATATTTTCGTTTGTTTTGGATGGCACTATGAAATAGGGATGGGGAAAATACAGGTATTTCTTTTTTTGTTTTTCAAATATTTCTTTGTATTTAGGGTTCATAACCACAACTGCATTGCATACGGAAAGATTCAAAGTTGTGCATGAGTTGTTCAGTAAAGATATAATGCCCTGACGATTATCAAATTCATGTACTGTATTTAACAAGGGTATATTCTTAAATGAAAAGAAAACTAGCAGTGGGTGGTCAAAGGCAAAATAGATACTGTTCAAATTGTATTTTTTAACTATCCTTCTGCTTGAAATCGCTTCATAAATTGAAAACGGAAGCCTGAAACATGTTTTTAGTGTAGTCTTTTCCGGCCATTTAAGTGGCAGTCTAACTACTTTAAATTTGGAGGAATCATGAGAAAAATCACTGGTTATGAAATATATGATTTCAAACCTGTCGGACAAAATATTTGCCATAGACCAGGAAAAGCAGAGTTTGTAATTATGCCAAAAGTCAAAAACACCAATCCGTTTCATATAGATTCACCTATTATGTTTAGATATTTATCAGCTATTTTAGGCCACTCGTATTTTTCACGCACCAGGCCTAAACAGTAATCAGACATTTCCAGAGACTTTTTCGGATGGTCACACAAAGTACTTATCAGTTCAGATAATTCAATCTCATTTTCCAATTCAACAAGATAACCAGATTTTCCATCTTCGATGAAATCTTTAAGACCTGTTACTCTAGTGCCAATTACTGGTAATCCAAGACTATAAGCCTGTAAACCAGCCATTGGCATACCTTCTGCCAAAGAAGGTAAAACCAGGAAGTGGGATCTTTGCATATATTCAGCTACCGTTTTTCTTGATACCCACCCTTTAAATTCCACATTATCCCTTATTTTGTTTTTTCTTAATAATTCTTCCAGCCTTGTTCTTTCCGGTCCATCACCCAGAATAATCAGGTGAAAATCTTTTTTTACATAACTTAAAGCTTTAATCAGAAAAACCAGGTTTTTTTGAATGCTTAGTCTCCCAACAAATAAGAAAGTGGGTATTTGAAATTTATTTCTAATCCCGTATGTGTTAAGATTGACACCGTTGTCAATGTGAATTATGTTTTGGCTTAGTTCTTTATAATCATTTTTTGCCAACAATTCCAGGTCGCCACTCACTGCAATCATTTTCTTCGCATTTCTCCCGAATATTTCTGCGAAATGCTTTACGAACATAAAAACTGAAGCAGTTTGTTCAGAAATGAAAGAGGGAATATCACCACCATGTAAACTGACGATATATGGAATTCTATATCTTTTCCACCCAATATAAGCCAGAAAGCTTGTCGGTACCAGAAAATGAGAGTGAATAATATCCGGTTTCCATTCTCTGCAAATCTTGATAAAAAGCCTGAATGCTCCGACCAGGAAGCAGAACATCTGAAAAATATTGCTTTTCTCAGCATACTTTCGAAAAGCATTTACTCTATATACTTCATATTCACTTATTAATTCATACCTGGGAAGAGTTTTGTAATAAGAAGTAATTACTTTTACTGAATGCCCTTTTTTTGCGTATTCATGACTTAAAGCTCTTGTAACATCACCGGCGCCGCCACCAAGTGGTGGGAATTCATAATTTAAAACAAGAATTCTCATTTTTTCTTCACCTGTAGTACAGCAGAACTGACTTCAATAAATGGGCTGTTCCTGTCATAATCGTTCGAAATGTGTGGTCTGATTCTCTCAAAAAAAGCACTATCAGCTTGCTGATCTACTATTTGTACAGACAAATTCACATCTTTGATAATTTGTAAAGAATCGTCAAGGCGCCAAACCGGCAAATCACCCGGATTCAAAAAGCGATTCCAAACGTTTTTTGAAAATTGCAGAAAATGATAGGGATACTTGAAGAAATGGTCTCGATAATCTACAATATGAAGCATCACACCATCATTTTTTAAGACCCTTTTTAACGCACTAAAAAGCTCTTGTGGTTCTAAAACATGTTCCAGAACAGAATTCGATAATATTAAATCCACACTTTGGTTCCCGATCATCTTCGTCTCTTTTAGTCTCTGAACCTGAGATTTGATTCTTTGTTTCTCATATCCCCGTTCCTTCGCCAGTTTGCACAAAAGCAAATCATCTTGTATTTCATCCAATTCGGCGTAAGGTTCCAGCAAATAAATAAATCCCCACCCACGCGCAGCCATTTCATAGCCGCAGGAGTTTGTTGTCCCTACACCAATTTCAAGGATTGTTTTTTCTTTTAAGGCATTGTTTTCTGCTGAGAGATATTTTTCATATTGATTCACTGTCGGTTTTGGATCAAGCTGGTTCTGGTTGGTCACATAATAGGGTACAAACTGGCTGAACTTTTTAAATAATTGTTTAGTAAAAATAAATTTCCGCAAAAGGCGCAAGGGTACGTATTCTAAGTTTGACAGGAGCATGTCATTTCCTTTCTTATGGCTTTTAGCATGAACTCATACATATTTTGTGCAAAGAGTTTTTGCGCCTCAATTGGTAAACGAGAAAAAACATTACACATATCATCAAGCGCCTGGTTTATCTGTTCTACATTTTTCCAAACCACTTCTCATTCCTCCAGATCTTAAAAGCGATAGACTTATTTGGGAATCGGTATCATTTTGCTAAAATATGTTTTATTTTGTTGTTCAGGACTAGAAGCATATTTTGTCATATAATAAATCCAACCAGCTAAAATGGTTGATAGAAGTATCTGCACGGGCAGACTCCAGCCTATGTGGGCACTTCTCTGAATACCCTGATGAAATCCTTCTAATGGAACCCACCTCTGTATACCAATAACTCCAAATCCTTGTGACAAGAGATCAGGCAAAATACCGAAGAAGCCTCCCACCCATAGAAGAGCTTGATCACGACATGCTCCTTGCCTTGAAAGCGAAAGAAGCCTGAGCAATAAAAGAGCAATAATTCCATCCGTAATTACTATGCCTATATTTTTAGCGTTTGTCAGTCCCACATCCCAATTAGGAATAGCGTCCAGTACAAAGTGACTCGCAAAAGCCAGTGGTATTCCCAGGAGTAACGAACCCGTCCTCTTCGTTACAGCCGCCCCAAGTAGTACATGCGGGGTAATCAGCAATTTGCAAACCTCTCTTTCCACATTTCAAACATAAATATTGTCCAGATATGCTTGCGATTGTCTTTCTTTCCGCTGAAGTGATCGTCAAGCATAGTCTTAATCGTATTTGCATTAAAAAGCCCGCTCTGATTTAATCGAGAGGGCGAAAGTGTATCCAGCAGTGTTTGTTTCAATTCTTTCTTTAGCCATTTGGTTAAGGGAATTCCAAATCCCTTTTTCTTTCGATAAAGTATTTCTTTTGGTAATTTATTTTTCAGACTTTTCTTGAGGATATATTTTCGAGTTAATCCGTTCAGTTTCAGTTTTGAAGGAATGCGATTGGCAAACTCAGCAAAATCAACATCAAGGAAGGGCGAACGCGCTTCTAAAGACGTTGCCATACTTGCTCTATCTATTTTTGTGAGAATATCATCTGCCAGATAAAAATGAGAATAACAATAAATGATTTCATCCAGGGGGTCCCTGAATTTTGTACCATTGTAGGATTTAGGGATATCGTCATAGGGGTCGAAGCCGTTTAGGAACTGATTTACGTCTCCGGTAAAAATCCCTTCCTGTTCTTCTTTTGTAAAGGAACCCAGCCATACCTGATTTCTGACAGCAGGTTTATATGGTATCCCTTTCAGGAATTGTTTCAGTTTGAAATCGATACTCATGTTTCTTGTGGATACCGGCAATCTCTGTACTATCTGATTAGCAAAGATATTCTGCATAAACATTGGTGTTTTTTCATAGTATCTGGCAACCGTATGGGCCTGGAAAGGATCATATCCTGCAAGCAGTTCATCACCGCCATCACCTCCCAGTGCAACGGTAACATGCTCTTGTGTAAATTTAGAGAGGAGATAAGTTGGAAGAATAGATGCATCGGCGAACGGCTCGTCCATAAAGCTCCATACTTCAGGAAGGATATCTATCATCTTTTCAGGTGTTAAAATCTGTTCGTGGTGGTCTGTTCCGAAAAATTCTGACACAGTTCTTGCATAACTTGACTCGTCAAAGGACTTTTCTTCAAATCCGATGGAGAATGTCTTGATCTGGTCAGGCGGGATCAGCTCTGACATTAAAGAAACGATAGCACTGGAATCAATACCCCCGCTGAGGAATACCCCAAGCGGTACATCGCTTATGAGCCGTTTCCGTATAGACTGCTTGAGCAGATTAATCAACTGATACTCAATTTCAGGGACGGAAAGAGACTGCACTGCATCTGTTCCATTGAAATTGATCTGCCAATATGGTGTAATCCGCGTCTCTCCATCTGTCCATTCCAGGAAGTGTCCGGGAAGAAGCTTATTAACATCTTTGAAAATAGAGTGTGGAGCAGGGACGTATTCGTATGATAGATAACGACTGAGGCTATAAATATCAATTTCCTTGCTCACCCCGGGATGTTTGATCAGTGATTTAAGCTCGGATGCAAAGGCTATACTTTTTGATGAATGCCAGTAGTAAAGAGGTTTCTGTCCATAGCGGTCCCTTACGAGGTATAAACTATTCTTTCGGTTGTCCCATAAACCAAAGGCAAACATTCCGTTAAGTTTATTAAAGACGCTTTCTCCATATTCCTCATATCCATGTACAATCACCTCTGTATCCGAATCAGATCTGAAAATGTGGCCCTGCCGGACTAAATCACTTTTAAGTTCCTTGAAATTGTAAATCTCTCCGTTATAAGTAATCCATATTGTATCGTCTTCATTGGTCATCGGTTGATGGCCGGAAGCAGTAAGGTCTATAATACTAAGCCTTCTATGGCCCAGTCCTACTTGTATATTTCGGATTTCGGATTTCGGATTTCGGATTATGTGTATACCTTCATCATCCGGGCCTCTATGCATCATCGTACCGGTCATGTTATCCAGAATGTCGCGTTCGATCTGTTGCCCGTTGTTATAAGCGATACCGGCTATTCCACACATTTATGTCTGAGCCTCATTTAGATAAAAAAATAATGATTAAAAAACCCCCTGATCTTCCTTTAGAGGAACCCGGCGGGGCCGACGCCGTAAACCTGACCCGGCGTACTATTACTCTGATTCCGAGACCAATATACTCTTGCGAAGTCTGTCGATATCTGATAGATACTTACCCATGGACCGGATCCCGCAGCGCGCGAGCCCCGGGCGATTCCGCGTCCGAGCGGG
>JBHHYW010000081.1:0-9501 GCA_046757745.1 Candidatus Scalindua sp. | reverse complement strand
TTAATTACCGATTGCATACAAATGGTTATCATTTGAACCAAAATATATTGTTCCATCAGGGCCTATTAATGGCGATGATTCAATCCAGCCCTCTGTTTGATAACTCCACTTAAGCTCTCCTTTTGAGTCTATGGCATAGAGACTGCCGTCGCTAGATCCGATGTAAACTGTTCCATCAGAATCTACAGCCGGTGATGACTCAATCCAGCCGTTAGTCTTGAAGTTCCATTTAAGTGTACAGTTGGCATTGATTGCATATATCTCCTTGTTGTAAGAACCAAAATACACTGTTCCATCACTGCTTACTGCCGGTGATGACTGTACGGTCTTTCCTGTATTGACTCTCCATTTTATCTTGCCATCCGGATTGATTGCATACACAATTCCGTTTTCCGATCCGACATAAACAACTCCATCTTTATCTACAGCAGGAGAAGAAAAGGATTGATAAACATTGCTGCCAATTCTCTTATTCCACTTAAATGTTCCATCCGAATTTAATGCATAAATAATGCCTTTGCTTATGAGAAAGTAAATACTTCCGTCGTGCCCGATTGAAGGTGAAGAACTTATAGAGCTGTACATCTTGTTCTTGTAATTCCACTTAAGATTTCCATCTAAATCCGTTGCATACAGATTGCCATCTGCCGATCCGAAATAAACAGTGTTGTCCTTCCCTAAAGTAGGAGATGAGTAAATCTCACCCTCTGTTTCGTAAGTCCATTTGAGACTGCCATCAGAATTTATTGCATAGAGTTTTTTATCTCTGGAACCAACGTATATTGTACCATCTGTTCCGATAGCAGGAGATGAGGTAACTTCTCCTCCTGTCTGGAAATTCCATACCGGTTTGCCCTCAGAACTAACCGCATGCAGTTTTCCATCTACCGAACCAAAAAATATTGTGCCAGTCATGCTAATTGCCGGTGATGATGTAATCCTTTTTTCAACTTCAAACTTCCACTTAAGCCTGTTTGTCTGTGCCCCCTTAAAAGGGCTGGCCCCTGTATGTCTCAAGTTATGCCGAAACATCTGCCATGGATGATCAACCAATCCTGCAACAGAAAAGTGAACTCCAAAACTAAAAACTAAAATAAGCGAAATCCCTAAAACGTTAAATATCTTTAAGAATGCCTTCGTAAACATAATTGCTCCTTGAAAATAGAATTCCTTCGCACTGGATTCCCTGTCTGCCCGACTTGTCAGAACGGTATACCCGGGCGGACAAATGGCAGGCGGGCCTTTCGGAAGGAATCCCGAGTTTATTTGAATTGTGTATTCCTTATTTCTCTCCAATAGCATAAACATTACCATCACTTGAGCCAAAATATATAGTCCTGTCTGGCCCAATCGTTGGCGATGATCTTATTACACCGCCGGTCGTAAAACTCCATAAAAGTGTTCCATCAGGATTTAATGCATAGAGCTTTTTATCCCATGATCCGAAATAAATATTCCCGACAGAGTCAATCGCCGGAGATGATGTTATAACTCCATTAGTTTTGAAAGTCCATTGCAAAATACCATCTGCATTAAGTGCATAAAGACTGCCGTCATTTGAGCCAAAGTAAACATTGCCATCCTTGCTGACGGCAGGTGAAGAATCAATCCATTGTTTTGTCTGGAAATACCACTTTTGAGAGCCATCAGGATTAAAAACATACAATCTTCCGTCATTACTCCCTTGATAAATAGTACCGTCAGGTCCAATTGCCGGCGAAGATGTAATCTGTCCCCTTGTTTTAAAATACCACTTTAACTTACCATCGGGATCAAGTGCATATATGTGGCTGTCATTTGACCCGAAATATACCGTACCCTCATTATCTATTGCAGGAGATGAATCAATATACTTGCGAGTAGCAAAGGCCCATAGGATTTTACCTGCATGGCTTATCTTATACAGATAGTAATTATCTGAACCTAAGAAAAGGTTGCCATTAGTTGAAATTACAGGTGATGAAGAAACCCTGCCTTTTATCTGTATTTTCCACTTAAGTTTACCATCCAAGTCTAAGGCAAATATTTTTCCGTTCCAGGCGCATACATAGATGACATTATTTGAGATTGCCGGAGTTGAGAATATCTTGCTTTCAACATCGTAAGACCACTTGAGTGTGCCATCCGGTTTAATTGCATAGAGTCTCTTGTCCTGAGATCCTATGTATATTGTTCCGTCACGATCAAGCACTGCAGAAGAATCCACAATATTCTCGGTATGAAAACTCCATTTAATATTATTGCTGTCCGGCCCTTGTAGTGTGCTTCGCCCTGTATGCAGGGAGTCATGGCGAAAGGCGCTCCATGATGTGCTTAATCCCTGTGCGCAGACAATAAACGCATTAGAGTAGATAATTGCTATAATAGCAATAACAATAAAAATTGTTTTAAAAGCTGAAGGCCTTCTATACTTAAACTGAGTTGTTTTTATTTGTGTCATTTGTTATAATTTCCAGTATGAATAAACCGTACTTTACAATAATCTTACTATTCATGCTTGCCGCCTGTCAATTCATTATCTGCATTGAATTGCAAGGCGCAGAAGCAATTCATGGTAACGATAAAGATTCTGACATTAATGTTTCTGCACAAGGCCCTAAAATCTTTTTCGAGAAACCTGACTTTAATTTTGGCCAAATCTTCAAAGGTCAAAAGGTCGAGCATGTTTTTGAGTTTGAAAATCGTGGTAAAGATGTCCTGAATATTGGAAGGGTAAAGACATCCTGCGGATGTACTGCCGCAATATTAACCAATAATACTATTCCTCCCGGCAAAACGGGAGAGATCAGGGCTACATTCCATTCCCGCTCTTTTACTGGAAAAGTAACTAAAAGTATATCAGTCATAAGCAATGACCCTGAACGTCCCAGCTACAAATTAACGATTTCCGGCGAAATCATTGAAGACGTAATCATCAGACCAAAAAATATTAATTTTGGCACAGTCCACATCGATGAGAAAACAGACAAAACAATTACAATTAAATCACAAACCAAGACTGATTTTAAGATAAAAAAGATTACACCGTCCAAACCATTTATAAATGCTTCAATAACTGAAGAGAAAAATGGCGAATATGTTATCAAAGTAGCATTAGAAAATAATCCTGAAATCGGAAGATTCAGTGGTGGGATAGTCCTGGAAACAAACAGCCGGATACAAAAAAAGGTCGTTGTGCCATTGTTTGGAGAGATAGTGGGTGATATTATCACTTATCCCAAGAAAATCTATTACGGATATGTTGCCAGTGGGAAAGAGTTATCTCAAAAACTATATGTTAAGATTAGCGAAAGTAACATAAAGATATTAAGCATTAATGTCTCTCCGGATTATATAGATACCAAAATTATTGAAAAAAACGAAACAGATAATCACCACTACTTAATCGAGGTGAAATTACATGCAGAAGCTGCTGTCGGAAAGATTGGCGGGGTATTAGAGCTTCATACAAATAGTAAAATTCAACCTGTTGTAAGAATACCCATAATTGGAGAAATAGCAAAAGGTTAAGTATCGGTACTGCAAATCCTTCATAACGTCATGCAGGGAATTGCAAGTTCTCAATAAGCTGAAAAAGACTTTTAAATTTATTCACCACCCTATTCCCACTCCTTGCGAAGGTGGGGATTAAAGCCCTTGGCGCTTTTTGTCCGGGGAAGGTGAGGTCTTTCTCAGCTTGTACAGAACTTACAGGGAAGCTTATAGTGATCCGGATTATCAGTCAATATTCAGTTTCTAAAACCTTAATCATAGTTTTTATGTTGCTGGTTTTATCAAATCATGGCCGCAATAGCCTTTGTGGAGAAGAAACCGGTGAAAATCTGAATAAAGCACCATCAGAACCTGCCATACACGTTATCTTTACCGGCGAAGAGAATGGTTATTTAGAACCATGTGGGTGTTCAGAATTACAGCTTGGTGGGCTTCCAAGACGGCATACATTGATCAATAATCTGAGGGGAAAGAATGAGAATTGGGTTCTCTTAAGTCTGGGAGACCTTCCCGGCAAAGTCGGCAGGCAAGACGAAATCAAAATGGAAGAGATGCTTAAGGCATTAGGCCAGATGGGCTACGCTGCACATAACATTGGCGAAAAGGATCTTAATATGGGAATTGATCTGTTAGGTTATCTGTCCCAGATAAGTAGTGTTGATTTCATTTCAAGTAATATCGTTAATCTTAATCCGGATATTCTCAAAATAAAACCTTATATTGTTAAAGAGATAAAAACAAAGGAATCAACATTAAAGGTTGGTATATTGGGTATTTTGTCACCAGAGCTTATTGATGATGTTTATAAGGAAATAGAGATTATTGATCCCATTGTATCGCTTAAACCGTTGTTAAGTAATCTGAGCAAAAAGACAGACATTTTAATATTACTTTCTCATGCAGAAATAGAGGATTCTATAAAGATTGCAGAAACCTATCCGGAATTCGACTTAATAATCTCTGGTCATGGAATTGATGAGCCATGCCTCCATCTTACAAAAGTAAAGGATGCATACGTAATTCCGGTAGGAAAAAAGGGTAAATATCTGGGAACAATTACTATGTCACCAAAATATAGGCTAACAGATGTAGACAAGCCTTCTAATAGTAATTTGCCTTCTGTTGAAATAATATCATTAGATGAACGATTTGAAGATTCACCTGAAATGGAAATACTGTTAGAAACTTATCAGCAGAGACTCAGGGATGAAGAGCTGTTAAAAAGGGTGATCAAGGCTGATCCACCATCAAATCTGACATTTATAGGGAATGATGATTGTGCTGTTTGTCACAATAAAATCTTCAAGCACTGGGAAAATACAAGTCACGCTTCAGCCTATGAGACTTTAGTGAAGGCTGAGCACGAATACGACCCTGAATGTATTGCGTGTCACGTTATCGGTTTGAATTACTTCACAGGTTTTGAAACCATAGAATCAACGCCGGGGTTGAGGGGAGTAGGTTGTGAAAGCTGTCATGGGCCCGGAAGCGCTCACAAAGAGACTCAATCGAAGGATTATGGTAAGGTGAGCGCTGAGAATTGTGAAATCTGCCATGAATACGAACACAGCCCCAACTTCCAATTTAAGGGTTATTGGCAGAAAATAATACATCCACCTGAAGACAAAAGCCGTAATTCATACAACTAAAAAAACGTAAGTTTATTCTTATGTCAGAGAGAACATCTCAAATACTATCCGATTGTCTTGAAGAAGCAAATATGCCTGAGTTGAGAAGGGAACCGGTTTCAGGGCGTTGGGTAATTATTGCTTCAGAAAGAGCAGCAAGGCCAACGGATTTCCTGACCAACCATCAACCCGCAGAAAACAACTTCTGCCCTTTCTGCGAAGGTAATGAAGATAAGACGCCACCGGAAATTATGGCGTATAGAGAAAACGGATCAGAAGCAGATTCTAAAGGCTGGAGGGTCAGGGTTGTGCCAAATAAGTTCCCGGCATTAAGGACGGAAGGGAAACAAAACATACATGGGGAAGGCATATATGAAATGATGAATGGTATTGGAATACATGAAGTCATAATTGAGAGTCCCAGACATGTCGTCTCCTTAACTGAACTTGGTAATGGAAATATTGAAGACGTTTTACGAAGTTATAGAGGCCGTTTGCTTGATATAAAAAAGGACAAAAGATTTGTCTACGGATTATTATTTAAAAATGTTGGAGTTGCGGCAGGCGCATCTCTTGAACACTCTCACTCACAATTGATTGCGACACCGATTGTTCCACAACTGGTTGAAAATGAGATGGAGCGGGCAGAAGCATTCTTTAATAACAGCAGAAAATGTATCTTTTGTGACATGATACAACAAGAAATTGCTGCGGAGAAAAGAATAGTTATCTCAACAGAAAAATTTATTGCGTTTACGCCCTTTGCTTCCAGGTTTCCTTTTGAAATATGGATTCTCCCTACAGCACATGGTTCCCACTTTGAAGATCAGAAGGAGTGTGAAATAGAAGAACTGGCAGAAATTATAAAGAATACACTTGTCAAATTAGAATCTGTACTGGATTTTCCGCCATATAACTTTATAATACACAGCACTCCCTTTAACATACACAAGTCAGAATATTTTCATTGGCATATGGAAATAATACCAAGGCTTACAAACATAGCAGGTTTTGAATGGGGTACGGGATTTTATATTAATCCAATGCCGCCGGAAGAAGCTGCTGAAATTCTGAGAAAAAAATGAGTAAAAGGCAATCAACTTATTATCCGAAAGAAGCAATAGGTAAAATCAGAAAGGTATTAAATAAAGCCAAGGGCATGGTACTTGATGAAAATTTATTAAATACAGTAGAGACTATATGCCAGGGTGTAGAATCTAACCTGAAGAAGAAAAAGTCAGGGACTGCCAAGTTATCTAAAAATAGTGTTGAAGAAGACGAATCCAAAAAATTAGAAGAACAAATACAGGAGGAAAGAAAGATATTCGGCAACATAATGGAAGTTATCGGGGCAGGTTTATGCCTGCTTGATAAGGATTCAAAAGTTGTCTGGGCGAATGATACTTTGAAAGAGTGGTTGGACTTGAAAGAATCACCTATTGGTAACCACTGTTCTAACATTTATCACTGCGATGTTGCTGGGACTGACAAATGTCCGGCTGTCAGGGTTTTCAAAGGAGAGGAAGATCACTCGCTGGAATCATGGGTAACAACTACAAAAACTAAAAAGAGAATGTACATTCAACACATTGCCATGCCTATGACCAATAAAGAAGGTGTTCTAGAAAATATCCTACTGCTTACGGTTGATGTAACTAAAAGTGAAAAGCTGGTGCATAGACTCTTACTATTACAGCAGTTTGGGGAAATAACCCAGGGAACTCTTCATCTTGATAAACTACTTCATTTGATATTGACATGCATAACTGCTGATTACTCGTTTGGGTTTAACAGGGCAATGCTTTTACTGATTAATAAGGAACTTGATGTCTTAAATGGGAAATTAGCGGTAGGACCATCCTCTTTAGAAGAGGCAACACAAATCCGGACGGAAATGTCAAGTAAGCATAATTCCCTCAAAGACATAATTAACAGATTAGATTATAGCCATAATATTGATACACCATTAAATACTATGACTAAACTTATGGTGCATCCGTTATCAGATACAAGTGAAGTTGTCACAATATGCGCAAAAGAAAAAAAACCCATAATCGTTAGAGACGCCGCTAAGGACACACGTGTCACAGGCGAATTCAGGAAGGCTTTGGGAGTTGATGAATTTGTCTGTGTTCCTTTGATAGCAAAGAACGAAACTATTGGTGTTATAGTGGCAGATAACGTCTATACAGGGGAACCAATATCGGAGGACAGTATCAATACTCTGGCAATGTTTGTCAGCCAGGCTGCACTGGCTATAGAAAACGCTGAAACTTACAAAAGGCTCGAGGATAAAATAGCTCAACTTACAGAAACACAAGAGAGGCTTATTCGTTCAGAAAAGCTGGCTGCAATAGGTTCGATGTCATCATATGTCGCACATGAGATAAGAAACCCACTGGTAACCATCGGCGGCTTTGCCAAAACGCTTTCTCGTTTTACATTTACAGACTCGAAAATTAAGACTAATATTAACATAATTATAGAAGAAGTAAAACGTTTAGAGAAAATACTTAATAATATTACAGACTTTGGCAAGCCATCTACACTGGAAAAGGTTGACACACAAATATGCAAGATCATGGAAGATACATGTATATTGATGGAAAATTATTTCCAGGAGAAACACATAAAATTACATAAAAGATTTGAAGCGAACATACCTAAAATATCTGTTGATCCTGTACAAATAAAACAAGTCTTTCTTAATATAATAATGAATGCGGTAGAGTCAATGCCCGATGGTGGTGATCTCGATGTAATAATTAAATCTGTATATAAATCAATAGAAATAGATATTATTGATACTGGCAAAAGTATACCACAGAGAGTATTGCAAAATATTTTTGATCCGTTCTTCACGACAAAACCGAGTGGTACAGGTGTTGGCCTGCCTGTAAGCCTGAAGATTATTGAAGATCATGGCGGGAATATAGATGTAAAAAGCAAGCATGGAAAAGGCACAAGAATGTTACTGACATTACCAATAAAATAGCAGAAAGGAGTTTGTGACGATGACGACTATTCTCCTTGTAGAAGACGACAAAAACCAAAGGTTGCTTTACGGACAGGAACTAAGGCATGAAGGTTATGAAGTTGTAACCGCATCTAATGGTAAAGATGCCATGGAAAAGGTACAGGAAAAACTACCGGACATTGTAATAATGGACATAAATATGCCAAAGATGGATGGTATTGAGGCAATGGGCAGGATTTTAGGTAAAAACAAGGAGCTTCCGGTTATCATCAACACTGCTTATGGTAATTATAAAGACAGCTTTATGTCATGGGCAGCGGATGCATATATAGTTAAAACCTCGGATTTGTCAGAATTAAAACAGAAAATAAAAGATGTACTGGCAAAAAAAAGTAAGGATTCCTGATTCAACATAAATAAATCATGATTATACAGTGTCTCCAGTGTTTAAGCCAGATAATCAATACCTGATAATATTAGAGCACAAAGACATGCCTTTAAATAATACACAAGCATATGATAAAATACTTACTATAATCCTTGCGGGAGGTCAGGGAGAAAGATTGTATCCACTGACAAAAGACAGGGCAAAACCTGCTGTACCTTTTGGCGGAATATACAGGATAATAGACTTTACGTTAAGTAATTGCCTGAATTCCGGATTACGCAAGATAGTGGTTTTGACACAATACAAATCATTTTCTCTCGATAGACATTTGAGACTTGGGTGGAATATTTTTAATAACGAATTAAATGAGTACATAGAACAGATACCTCCCCAGCAAAGGATCAGTGATCAATGGTATCAGGGAACTGCGGATGCTGTTTACCAGAATATATACACACTTGAAAAAGAGCAGCCTGAAATGGTTTTGATACTTTCAGGAGACCACATTTATAAAATGGATTACAGAAGCATGGCCCTCTTTCATCTGGAGAATAAAGCAGATCTTACAATAGCATGCATGGAGGTTCCCCTGAGTGAAGGGAAAAGATTTGGCGTAATAAAAACAGATGAAGAAAACAGAATTGCTGGGTTCCAAGAAAAACCGTCTGAACCGATTCCTTCACCAAATAACCCTGAAGCTGCTCTGGCTTCAATGGGAATATATTTATTTAATACCACAACTCTGGTTAAGGCAATAATCGATGATGCCAAGCAGGACACAAATCATGATTTTGGAAAGAACATAATACCTGAAATGATAGGTTCGAAAAGAGTATACGCATACCCATTTGCAGATGGGACTAATAATAACCTGAACTACTGGCGCGATATAGGTACTCTGGATGCTTACTGGGAGGCGAATATGGACCTCGTACAAGAGTCGCCGGAATTTAATCTTTACGACAAGGATTGGCCAATCCGTACTCATCAGGAACAAAACCCGCCTGCAAAAACAA
>JBHHYW010000080.1:0-9525 GCA_046757745.1 Candidatus Scalindua sp. | reverse complement strand
TCAGCGCAAACCTGGAAGAAGAGACAGAATCGCATGTTACCGTGAGATTTGCTATTCGGGACACAGGTATTGGTATTCCTGCCGATCGTATGGATTGTCTGTTTAAGTCATTTTCCCAGATAGATGCTTCCACTACAAGGAAGTACGGCGGCACCGGCCTGGGGTTGACAATCTCCAAACAGATTGTTGAGTTAATGGGTGGCCAAATTGGTGTGAAAAGTAAAGAGGGTAAGGGATCGGTATTCTGGTTTACTGTAGTATTGGGAAAACAACCTCCTGAACAGCAGCATCCAATAGAACTGGGTGTTATAGAAAACATACGTGTGCTTGTTGTTGATGACAACGACACAAATCGTAATATTTTTAGAAAATACCTCGAATCATGGCATTGCAGGATAGAAGAGGCCGGCTCGGCGGTGAATGCTATGAAGAAACTGAATAATGCTGTTAGTGCGAATGATTCATTTAAGGTTGTATTGATTGACTATTGTATGCCTGAGAAGGATGGAGAATCCCTATGCAGGACAATCAAGGCGGACCCACAACTTAAGAACCTGATCCTTGTGATGATTACTTCCATTGGTAGGCGCGGAGATGCCGAACATTTCAGGAGACTGGGATTTGCTGCATATCTGACCAAGCCGCTTAAAAAATCACGGTTACTCGATTGTCTCAGGATTGTTACGGGTGAATCTACAAGTAACGAAAAGGATTCTTCTACACAAATAGTGACACGGTATTCAATATCTGAAGATTACAAACAACGTGTTCGCATACTCTTGGCAGAGGATAATATGGTCAACCGAAAAATTGCCCTGCATATTTTAGAAAAGAAACTTGGATTCCATGCAGATGCGGTTAACAATGGAAGAGAAGCCATTGAGTCCCTGGAAAGGTCTGATTACGACATTGTTTTGATGGACTGCCAGATGCCGGAGATAGACGGTTATGATGCTACCCGGAAGATTCGTGATGAAAGTTCATCTGTCAGAAATCACAGAATTCCTATTATAGCCATGACAGCTAACGCCGTGGATGGTGATCGGGAGAAGTGTCTTGAGGCTGGAATGGACGATTACGTTGCCAAACCGATTAATATGCAGGAATTTGCCGATGTAATCAAACGCTATCTCCGGAACGGGAGGGAACAGCTAAACAATTTCGGATTGCGGAATGCGGAATGCGGATTGAAAAGAAGTAAATCTGAAATTGGACAGGAAGTGACAGTATCTAAGGAAACAAAACAAGAAGACGTACCTGATCTGATTTATTCAGAATATGCAGATGATGCAGACCTGGTGGAACTTATTGATGAGTTTGCTGCCGGGTTGGAAGCAGATGTAGAGTCAATGCGCAAGGCATTGGAAAATGGCAACCATGACGGCCTGCGCCGGCTTGCGCACCAGATGAAGGGAGCGGGAGGTAGTTACGGATATCCTATGTTGACTGAAGCGGCAAAGACGATTGAGGAAGCGGCGAAAGTAAAAGATAATGACGCATGCATGTTGACCCTGGATAAGCTTGCCATGCTTTACCATGCTGTGGTGCGAGGCAGGAGAACAAACATAACGATTTCGGATTGCGGATTGCGGAATGCGGAGTGAAATAAATTAATCGGCAACTTGCCAATCCGAATTCCGAAATTTAAAAGGATGTTAAAATGAAGGTATTAATTGTAGATGATAATCCTAAGGCCCTGACTATTGCTAAAGCACGTCTGAAGAAGGAGAAGCTTGAGATTTTATGCGTGGAGAATGGGAAACGCTGTGTAGAAATAGCTCGCAAGGAAAAGCCTGACTTGATCCTTCTGGATGTGGACATGCCGGATGTATCCGGTTTTGAAGTCTGCCAGACCCTGAAGGATGATGCTGCGCTTTGCACGATTCCTATTATTTTTCTGACGGCATCAGACGATAATGAGGATCGTGTCAAAGGACTAGACCTGGGAGCCGTAGACTACGTTACAAAGCCTTTTGATGCATTTGAATTGCGAGCCAGGGTTAGAGCCGCCCTGCGTACTAAGCAATTGCAGGACCAGTTAGCAACTCTAAACCATGAACTGGAGGAGCGCGTGGAACAGCGAACTTCCGAGATTAAACAGCTCCTTAGACAAAAGGATGCGTTCGTCAATCAGCTCAGTCATGACCTGAAGACCCCGCTGACCCCACTTGTAGCGCTATTACCTATGTTAGCGAGCCGTACTGAGGATACCGAATCGAAGAGGATGCTGGAACTGGTAATAGATAATGTAGACTACATGAAAAACCTGACAGAAATGACACTGCAACTTGCACGATTAAATTCGCCCGGCGTTCAGTTGAAATTTGAGAAAGTTGATCTCGTAAGTGAAATCAAGAATACCATTGATAGTCTTTCACCAGTCTTTGCAGAGAATAGTATCAATGTCGTGAATAATACTGCTCCACCACTTGATGTCGAGGCAGACAGGATGCTGATCAAGGAATTAATCCATAACCTCGTCAGTAATGCCGTTAAATATACAAATGGAGTCGGGACTTTGACGTTTAACAGTTTTCTTAATAATGGTACTGTGGGAATATCCATTACAGATACAGGGATAGGGATGACCATGGAACAGCAAAAGCGTGTATTCGAGGAGTTCTACAAGGCGGATGATGCACGAAATGACCGTTCCTCTGCCGGATTGGGCCTTGCCATCTGTAAGAGCATAATAGAAAGGCATGAAGGATCTATCAGGGCGGAAAGCTCAGGACCTGGACAGGGCACAACAATGCATTTTACTCTCCCGTCTTTACAAGGGGAATAACGATTTCGGATTTCGGAATGCGGATTGCGGTTTGAAAAGAAGAAGATAACGAACACTGAATAACAAATAATGAATTATAATAATCCGAATACCGGAATTCGAAATTATTTAATGGAGCTACAAAAATGGACAAACAAATAATGGTTGTGGATGATGATCCGTCTATCCGGGAAACAGTGGAGATTGTCCTTGGTGCAGGCGGATATTCAGCTTGTGCCGTCGAGAGTGGAATGGAATGCCTGGATAAACTGAGAAATGGTTTCAGGGGCTTGATTCTTATGGACGTTATGATGCCTGAAATGAACGGATGGGACACAATCGCAGCGATTGAGGATGAAGGATTGCATGGGGAGAATGTTATCTGCATGCTCACGGCGGTGCATGATCCGGATCCGGAACTTGAAAAACTGACAGAGAGTGTGATGGACTATATAAGAAAGCCCTTTACTTCCGAAGAACTATTAGGAACAGTGGCAGAGTATCTTGCGTATGTGCAGTAGGGATTAATCTACTAATAACAATTGTGGAATTCAGATTGCGGAATGCGGATTGCGGAATTCGGAGCATAAGTAGGGTGGATTAAGCGAAGCGAATCCACAATAAACAGTTATGAGTCAATATAGAAGGGTTTATCAACAAGGAGGATGTTATTTTTTTACTGTTGTGACATTCAGGAGGTTAAAGTATCTTGCTAAACCTGAAAACATCCAACGCCTGCGTGACGCGTTTCAACATGTTATGTTGAGTTATCCTTTTACTATAGACGCCATTGTTATATTACCAAATCATTTTCATTGCATATGGGTCTTGCCGGAAGACGATGACGATTTTTCAATAAGGTGAAGATTGATAAAACGTTATTTTTCCATAGGCATAATGTGCCAGTAACACGAAGGGGTGAAAAGAAAGTATGGCAACGTAGGTTCCGGGAACATTTGATCCGTGATGAAAAAGACTGGCAAAGGCATATGGATTATGTCCATTACAATCCAGTTAAACATGGTTTTGTAAAGAGTCCGATAGACTGGCCGCATAGTTCTTTTGAAAAGGCTGTCAAACGGGGTTATTATGAGAGAGACTGGGGTTGCGATGAACCTGTAACTATTGAGAATATGGATTGTGAATAAAATAAATGTGGATTCGCTTAACCCGTTCAGAATAAAGGTGGATTTGTCCTTAATCCACCCTACGTGTGACGTATGTATGATTCGAGGTAGGATGGAAAGTCCTCGGCATTTTTTGTCCGGGGAAGGCCGACAGGCCGAATCCACCAAAAAAACTTTTATTCAGAATTTCAATGCTGCTTGGCTTTCTTATCTTTAATATAAAATGTTACAGCTATAACTGTAGCGATAATTGATAATAAGATGAAAGTTATGGTTAATTCTACCATTTTTTTACTCCTTATTAACAGCAATTGCGGCGATAAAACATAGAATGGATGAAATTATTCCAAATATAAAAACCATATTAGGGATTGCCACGGTAGAGACGAACTTACCAATAACTAAACCTGCAAACACCAACTTTCCCAAATCTGAAAGTATGTTTGAAAGAGTTGCCCTTTGCTTTTTGGTCATATTTATAACATAGCCTTTTTTATATGAACGTCAAGTAAAAATTAAAATCTGAAAAATTGGACTGAACTTTACAAATAATGAAAAAACGAAACATAGTTATCATAGGGATTTCAACTGGAGGTCCTAAGACGTTGAGGACTTTTTTTGATGGTATACCGCTTCTGGATGGAAGTATCATACTGATTCAGCACATGATGAAGTGCGCCAATACATCTTTAACAGCAACACTGAACGGTCTTACTGAAATGGATGTAAGGCTTGCCAGTCACGGGGAATATCTGGAAAGCGGAGTAGTTTATGTTGCTCCAAGTGAGGTTCATCTGGAACTTGTGCACAATCAAGTAATTCAACTGGTCAACAGCCCAAAGGTGTGCTTCGTACGCCCGGCTGTAGATGTAACTATGAAATCAATCAAAAGAAATAATGGAGATAATATCATAGGTATTATTATGACTGGTATGGGGAAGGATGGGACGGATGGGATAGGTCATATTAAATCAGTTGGGGGAACCACGATTGCCCAGGATGAAAAAACCAGTGTGATCTGGGGGATGCCTAAGGCTGCCATAGGTACTGGACACGTAGATTATATCCTTTCGACGGAGGAAATTCGTGGCAAAATGATTTCTATGTTAGGCAGTCTGGAAGTTAAGTTGAACAAGTAAATAGATAAAGAATGCATTTATAAGAAAAAAGTGGATTCGCTAACGCTTAGTCCACCCTACAAGGCTGGAAAGTTAAATTAGGTTGCCAAAGACAACGACTTATGTAGCCGCATGGCTTTAGCCTGCGCAGACTGAAGTCTGCGGCTACAAGTTCGAAATGCCTGAACTCTACATGGAACTATATTTAAAAGTGCAAAGCTAATCGAAATGGAGGGAAGATGCAGGAAGATAAGACAGTCTTTGATAAGGACGTGGCGCTCAAAATGTTAGAAGGTGAAGAGGAATTTTTAAAAGAGCTGGCAGAAATATTTATAAACGATGCTCCTGAACACATGTCCGAAATAGAAGAGGCTGTTAATTGCCGTAATAGCGAAGCTCTTGTGGAATCAGCACACAAACTGAAAGGAGCTGCGGCTAACTTTGGCAAGAACGTCACAACTGACACCGCCTTTAAATTAGAGACAATGGGCAGGGAAAATAACCTGGATGGGGTTGAAGGAGTTTATGATACCTTGGTAAAAGATATAGAGAGCCTGGTGAATGCGTTGAAGGAGGCGGTTGAATGAAAGTATTAATTGCGGATGATGAGAATATCTCACGGCGTAAACTAGAAAAGTTTTTGGAAGACCTGGATTACAGAGTTATATCATGTAAGGGTGGCCTCGAAGCCTGGGATGTCATTCAGTCTGAAAATGCACCGAACCTGCTGATCCTCGATTGGATGATGCCGGGCATGAATGGTATGGAAATATGCCGCAAGGTTAGAGAACTAGCCAAAGAACCATATACATATATCTTGTTACTTACCTCGAGAGGAGCACAAGAGGATATTGTCAAAGGAATGGAAGCAGGCGCAGACGATTATATCATCAAACCATTTAATCAAAATGAACTCAATGCACGCCTGGCAGCGGGGAGGCGTATTGTTGAATTGAACGAAGATCTTTTGATTATGCGCAAAAACCTGGAAAGACAGGCAATCTATGACGAGTTGACTGGTATATATAATCGTTATCATATGATAGAAATACTTGAAAGGGAATTTTCCCGCACCCTGAGATATCAAACAGAGTTATCATGTCTTCTGCTAGATTTAGATTTTTTCAAAGAAGTAAACGACACCTTCGGACATGCTTTTGGTGATTTAGTATTACGTGAATTTTCCACCTGTTTGAAGCAGGAGGCGAGAAAAACTGATATCCCAATCCGATATGGCGGGGAGGAATTCATGTTACTTCTCCCAAATACCGATATTGGAGGAGCTCTGAATGTAGCGGAAAAAATTCGCTCTGCCTGTGAAACAAAAAAGTATGACGATGGGAAAAATTCAGCAAATGTAACCGTAAGTATAGGAATAGCATCTGTGAAACAGCATAAGCTCACTGACGGCAAAGAACTTATGGCATTTGCAGACAAGGCCCTTTACCGTGCCAAGACAGAAGGAAGAAACAGGGTTGAGGTTTATATGAAGGAACATTACGAACAGCTTAAGGATGGAAAATTTATAGATGACAAAGATTTCAGGTACCTGAAGGAAAACCTTTCATTGGTTTTGGAAAAAACAAAGAGAGCATCTATAGAATCTTTGAAGCTTTTGACCCGTGATATAGGTGATGATGCACATAAGCAACACAACCACTATGTTGGACAATACATCAGCCTCATTGGTGAAAGACTTGCTCTTCCCCCTTCTATTATTGAAACCTTTAAACGTGCGGCAATCCTTCACGATAACTTCAAGATTTTACTAAGAAAGAATTTAAAGAATAAGAGCAAGGTGTTGAATACTGAAGAAAAGATGGAGATTGAAGACCATCCCTATATGTTGTCAGAACTGATCGGATTGTTCGATTTTTTCAGTAATGAAAAATCGATACTTTTATATCATCACGAAAACTTTGATGGAACCGGCTATCCTGGAGAATTTAAAGAAAATGAAATCCCACTTGGCGCTCGAATATTTACTATAGCTGATGCAATTGCGGCAATGTTGACTGAGCAGTCATACAGAAAGAAGCTTACTCCGGAGAAAATTATTAAAGAACTTGCTGATAATGCCGGAAAGCAGTTTGATCCCCATCTGGTTTCTCTGTTTTTTGATATAATTGAGAAGCAAAAACTGCTTCCTGTACCGGTAGAGATTTTAGCTAAGGCGAAGGAAAGGCTGCGTGAAACCATTGAGACATAATTTTATAACTAATATCTTTAATACTCAGGGGATCAACTAACATGGGATCTAGTGCAGCTTCAACAATCGTTGCCCAAGTTGAATCTATGCCGACTTTACCAACCGTGGCCCTTCGTGTCATGGAGGTTACTTCTAATCCGGGAAGTTCGGCAAATGACCTTATGGAAATTATTGGTCCGGACGTATCCCTTACTGCAAAGATACTTAAAATTGCCAATTCTCCATTTTATGGACTTACAAGAGAGGTATCCTCCCTTCAACATGCAGTAACTGTTTTGGGTTTCAAAGAAATAAGAAACATGGTCATATCCGCCATTGCATTTGAGAGTTTTAAAAATTTCAAGCAGGATGATAAATTTGATATTAAAAGATTTTGGAGGCATTCATTCTGTTGCGGCCTTGCAGCAAAGATTATTGCGGTTGAATTAAAAAGTTCAAGTAATGAACTATTTGTGGCGGGTCTCATTCACGATATAGGAAAACTGGTTATGTACATTGCATTTCCTGCTGAATTCTTGAAGCTGGTGGATATGATAAGCCCTCTAAAATTAAAATACACGGCCTTTGAGGCCGAGAAAAGCGTATTTGAAATGATCCATGATGAAGTTGGAATGAAACTTCTGAAGAAGTGGATGTTTCCGGAAAGCCTGATTACGGCTGTTGGTTTTCATCATCACCCCCAGGAAGCAGATAAAAAATCTTCTTTTCCAATAATTGTACATGTTGCTGATATCCTTGCTCACGTTTACGAGATGCAGGCGGAAGATGAAGAAGACAATTCTCCGGATAATGAACTTTTTTACAGTGACGTTGTGACTCTGTCAAGGTCATTTGGAATAGACTGGAAGGTGTCTGACCTGAACAGGTTCCAAAACGCTCTGGCTGAGAGTATGAAAGAAGAGGCTGACGCCATGAAGTTGTTCTTTTAGTAATAGCTTGATTACATAGGAATTCCCATTTTAATTTTTGTGAATTAAGTCTTCCTGCCAGAACGGATTTGTCGGGCTGGTAGTCTTTTATTTTAACGCAGAGGCGCAAAGGTCGCAGAGCTTATTAGGAAACTTACTGTAAATTGTTGACTACCCGGAAAATTCCATCTCGTAATACCTCAACATGAAAATTGATTATTAAACCTAAATGTTTATCGCTAAGCCGTAAATATGTCAGCAGTTTTGGCTTGTCTATCGTTGATAATACTTCTTTAGCTTTCAAATCTACAATTACCTTATCTTCTACTAATAAGTCTAAACGAAGATCTGTGCCGAGTTTTATTCCTTTATAAGGAATTGGTACACTCTGTTGTCTTTTAAATTGCAATCCCCTCAGATGCAACTCATGGCAAAGCGCATCTTCATAAACAGATTCCAAAAGTCCTGGTCCTAAAATACGATGTACTTCTATTGTAGCGCCAATTATTTTCTCCGATATCTCATTTTCATGCATAACGAATAACTCCCTTCTTATTTTACATTAGTCTTTATAACCCTTAGCGTTCTCTGTGCCTCTGCGTTAAGGTAAATTTATTTTATTTAATGATCTCCTTCATAAGAGATTCAACTTCTTCCCATACCATGTCAGAAGTAACACTTTCCATGCACTCATGAGTCCTGCACTCATATTTCAGACAAGGGCTGCAGGAAATTTTCATGCCGGTAACAATGCGGCTTTTGGATTTTGTATTATAAGGACCGTATCGATAAGAGTTTTCCGGCCCGAAGATAACGACAAACGGTGTATTTAATGCATCAGCAATATGGAAAGGCCCCGTATCATTTGAAATAAATAATTGAACCCGTTCCAAAAGGGCGCCAAGTCTGCCAAGCGGAAATCCGGTTGCCAGGATGGGTTCAACATTATTAAGTTCATCTTTTATCTTATAAACAACATTATCATTACTTCCTCCTGTAAGAATAATCTGAGCTTTATATTTTTGGTATGACTTTTTTGCTACCTCAACGAACCCTTCGCTTTTCCATTGTCTGGTAGGAACAAACGCCCCGGGCTGCATGGCCACGATTGTCCTGCTGTTGCCGATCCCTGAATCCAGCAGCCAGTCGTTTATAAATTCTCTATCTTCTGTCGAAATATAGAATTCCTGCTTTGGATTGTTAGTTTCCGCACCCAACGCCCTGGCGATTAGCAGTTTTCTGTCAACCTCATGGACGTTCCCGAAAAGGTCATCTCTCACCTTGACATCCAGGAAAAATCCCTTTCCGTCAGAATCCCTGCCGACTTTATTTCCTGCGCCTACACATATATAAAATATATATCTCAGCAGAGATGACTTCCATGTTTCAATAGCCT
>JBHHYW010000079.1:0-9537 GCA_046757745.1 Candidatus Scalindua sp. | reverse complement strand
AACAACTTACAGAGTAGAATACGGCACTCCTGAATTAATTCGAAAAGCGGCAAAAGCGGTAGAACATATGCCGGCAATTAAAAAGGCAATGATAAAAACAACAAAGACTGCTCTTGAGTTTGATGACGCCGGTATTGTTTCTGAAACGAAAGCGTCATATACAACCACGCTCGCCGATGCATTTAGCATTCCCGATCTGCTTTATTACATACAGGAGAGAACAAAACTAACACGTGCTACTATCCTGAAAATTTTAACAAATTCCGGCAGAATTGGTGAAGTGTTTATAAACCCTCAGCTTTTTCTTGATAATGCGGTATTAGCTATAAAAGAGGTTCTGTTTGACTTGATGATAGACGGAATCAAATATGAGAGAATTGGAACGAAGGAATACGAAATGCGCCTGTTTGAAGATTATCCAATTCATGTAAACGACCTGACTTTTAAAATATCTAAAAAATACAAAACTATTTACAGCAACCTTTGTCCGCTCGATTCTAACGTGGAATATGAATTTGCCGGAGAGTGTGAAAGCAGAGATGATATTGAATTTTACTTTAAACTCCCTTCCCGATTTAAGATTAAGACACCAATTGGCAAATATAATCCGGACTGGGCTTTGATAAAAAGGAACGAGAAAACTGTCTATTTTGTTGCCGAAACAAAATCAAAAGGTCAGGAGTTAAAGGCCAGCGAAGAGAGAAAGATTAAATGCGGCATTGCTCATTTTAAAGAATTTGATGATATAAAATACAGGCAGGTTGCTACTGTAGGGGAGTTGGATTATGAATAATTCTGAGAATACGTCAGACAGATACAAAATGTTCGGGTATGAAATAACTGATGAGCCAGAGTTTCTGTAGGAAAAAACGATTTACTCTGAACCAAAAACCGGAAGAAACAATCCCTGCCCTTGTGGCAGTGGCAGGAAGTATAAAAAATGCTGCGGGAGTATATAGGTAACTAACCTGTCAGCAAAAGGTCAAAGTAGGGGCGAACAGCAGTTCGCCCCTACCTTAAAGATTTAAAATGGGGATTCTCATACTGTTGAATCATACTCACCCCTCCAGTATCTCTGACGCCTTTTTCAGGTTTGACACCCAGAATATCCCTATGGACTCTCCATCACCAGGGGGGACACTGACATAGGCGTACTCAATATTTATCCTTGCTTTAGAGAGTTGTTTGGTTATCTCTGCCAGGGTACCCGGTTTGTGTGTCATTTCCAGCGACAATACATCTGTCTCTATAACATTAAGCCCGGCCTCTTTAAGAGTTTTTACTGCATGTTCATGATCGTCAACTACCATGCGGATGAGTCCTGAATCTATTGTGTCCAGGACCGACATCGCCAGGATATTTATATCTTTACTGGCCATGTCAGCACATACATTTGACAATGACCCGGGATTATTTGCGAGAAGAATTGTTAATTGTTTTACGATTGGCATTTAGTTTTTCCTCCTTTTTGGTGTTCAAATTCTTAATGTTGTTTACTTAATCCTTGAGAAATCAACTTCATATTTCTCTTCTCCAAAATCCTTTACAACTATAATCTCAGTCATTGCATTCAGGTCTAGTCTGGAATACGGAAAGCTCGCCATGAAGAAGGCAACGTGTTCCTTTGGCCCCTTGCTTCCCATTTCAGGTCTCCCCATCTTTGCCGGTTCTATCAATACCCCACCCTGCCTCAATTTGATCTTGAAAATATCATTACCGCCTCTATAGCTTATAGTCAGTACATCTGAGTTCATCATTGAATGTGCATCTTCTTTGCTTAGACTCTTTCTTGCCTTTCTCATCATAGCTGATATTACAGCGAGGTCAACCAGCTTAGTCTTTACCATACCACCGCCATATTTCGGCCAGTTCCCAAATATTGCCTGCTTAACGAATCCAGTTTTAAATATCTTTTTTCCCGGATTAGATTCGCCAAGTTTAAGCGTGTCCTCTATCTGTTCTTTCGAAGGGTTTAACTCAATACCGTGAGAAACATTTGTAAAAGAAACGCATACAATCAACACAAGCAAGAAACAAAGGTAACTTAATTTCGTCTTCATCCTTCCCACCTCTCCTTTCAAAAATGATTTACTGCTAAGAATACAAGAAAATCTCTTTAACTTTATAAACTACAGTAAATTTAAAGAAAGTGTATCACTTTGTTAATATACTGTCAACATATGATGTCAGAGTTTGTGCTGACCATATCACACAAACACTCAACTCTACATGCAGCTTGACAATATACTACAAATAAAATAAAATCTACATTGGACGCAGATACCTGTCATCGTCCCCGCCAGCTTGCCAGACAAGTCTTTTAGCGGGAATACTTGCCCGCCCGGCTACGCCATTCGGACGGGTCGTGCTGGCAAATCGGCCTGGTCAAGTGGAGGAAGGCTTGTTTGGCGGGTGTATCATGATTAAATCTTTGTGAACAGGCGAACAAAATGATTTCCAGAAGAAGATTTCTAAGGAACGGCATTGCCGGAACGTGTGCATTTTGCGCCGGCTATACACCTTTTGTAACGGCAGTTAATGCTTCCGGAATGGATGAAGAAGAATTCCCCGCAACAGAGGCACGGTATTACAAGCAGCTTCCGGACATTCGTGTAGAATGCGAGCTGTGCCCAAGGGGATGTAAGGTAGCAGACAGGGAGAGAGGATATTGCGGTGTAAGAGAAAATCGCAATGGCAAATACTATACACTTGTTCACTCACGCGTATGTTCTCTGAATACAGACCCTATCGAAAAAAAACCCTTATTTCACTATCTTCCAGGTACAAAGGCTTATTCGATAGCAACAGCAGGATGCAATATAGAATGTAAATTCTGCCAGAACTGGCAGATTTCTCAATTCAGACCAGAACAGTTAAACAACATCAAACTCACACCTGAAGAAGTAATAAGATTTGCACAAGAGAAAAGCTGTGACACTATCGCTTATACATATTCCGAACCTGTGGTCTTTTATGAATATATGTGTGATACAGCCAGGACGGGTAAGCGGGAAGGCATTGGAAGTGTCATGATATCTAATGGTTACATTAAAAAGGAGCCTCTGATTAAACTATGCAGCGAATTGAGTGCGGTCAAGATAGATTTTAAAGCATTTACAGAAAAGTTCTACAAAGAAACATGTAGTGGTGGGCTGAAGCCTGTTCTTGAAACCCTTGTTACGCTGAAAGAAACCGGAATATGGTTCGAAATTGTAATGCTCGTAATACCAACACTTAATGATAGTGAAAATGAGCTTAAGGACATGTGCTCATGGATAAACAAAAACCTTGGACATGATGTACCCGTTCACTTCACACGCTTTCACCCTACATACAAAATTAAAAACCTGCCGCCTACTCCGACGAAGACACTGGAAAAGGCAAGAAACATAGCAATGGAATCAGGCCTGAACTTTGCGTATACCGGTAATGTACCCGGCCATCCCGGCGAGAACACCTACTGTCCGAACTGCAAGGAAGTACTCGTGAAAAGAGTAGGATACACAATTCTTCAGTATTCACTGAATGGTAACAAATGCGGTAACTGCAAACATCCAATACCAGGGGTATGGCATTAATTCAGGAACTTAAAGTGACTACCCGCCTGCCAATCAGTTAGGGCAGGAAGTGTAAAGTGAACTAAAGTGACTAAAGTTAAAAAGACATTTTCCTACTCCATTTCCTCTCCTTGCGAAGGTAGGTTCGATCTCAGTCGCGATCTGTTCGGATTAGGGGGAAGTAGGGTGGATTAAAGTCCTCGGCGTTTTTTGTCCGGGGAAGGACGAATCCACCAATAATGGATAATGAATAAAGGTGGATTCGCTGTCGCTTAATCCACCCTACAAGACTGCGGGAATGACAGTATTGAGATAATGAATAAAACACACGCAAAAACCTAACCGGACAACACTGACTTTCAATGGGCTACCATTTGTTACATAGACATGACAAGCCTCTGTTAGATATATATCCGTGCCAATTCGTGCCTGCCCCGTAAGGAGGAACGACTGTACTGGGGTAATTCGTGTCTAAACGCCTTTTTGGTTTTGGCTTGACCAGGTTGGGTACTTTTAACTTCTTACAACATATTACCATGATTTCATCTCTATTAAATTTAGTCAAGAATCTGTTTAGTGTATTCTTAAATATATTACCTCTTCTGGTTGTTGTTACTGCCTTTCAACTCTTTGTAATTAAGCAGCCTTTCCCTGACCTTGCCTCCACTATTTCGGGTTTGATTTTTGTATTAGTGGGCTTGTTTCTCTTTATACAAGGCCTGGAAATCGGTTTGTTTCCGCTTGGCGAGAAAATGGCCTTCCAATTCTCGACCAAGGGAAATATCTGGTGGCTGCTTATTTTTGGATTTACAATCGGGTTTTCCACTACGATAGCAGAACCGGCATTGATTGCTGTTGCTAAGAAAGCCGGTGAAATTGCGGCTGAAGCAAACGCCATCCCTCATACTAACGAATCAATTGCAAGCTATGCATTCTGGCTTCGTGTAACTGTCGCTTTTTCAGTAGGATCAGCCATTTCAGCAGGAGTTTTACGTATAGTCAAGGGCTGGCCAATCCATTGGTTTATTATTATAGGATATATTTTCATAATCATTCTTACCGCTTTTGCCCCAAAAGAGATTGTTGGAATAGCATATGATTCCGGTGGTATTACGACGTCTACTATCACAGTACCTTTAGTAGCGGCACTCGGGGTGGGTCTGGCAACCAGTATAAGGGGAAGAAGCCCCATCGTGGATGGTTTCGGGTTGATTGCCTTTGCAAGCTTAACTCCTATGTTTTTTGTCATGCTGTACGGAATAATTATTTACTGATTATCTTATATCTAAATTAAGCGACTTTACATTATGTCCCAGTGTAGCCGCCCGCCTGGACGGGCGTCTTTCATCATTTGATGGGTTCATGACAGTTTCACATAAGTTACTCAACCTCAAGGTTAAGGCTACAAAATCGCTAAATTTAGGTTATATTTTCCCATAACAAAATAAGAAAATGGCTTTAATTTATCACACAGCAAATGTATTGCTTAACACACTCAAGGATGTACTCCCGGTTATTGGGGTGATTCTCTTCTTTCAACTGGTAGTTATCAGAACAAAGATTGATAACCTCGGCAGGCTGGTGTATGGGTTTTTACTGGTAGTTATCGGTTTAGCCATATTTATGATCGGATTGGAAGAGGGTCTTTTCCCTCTCGGAGAGGCAATGTCCAGGCAACTGACAGATCCTGATTTTCTGGCAAAAGGTGACATCCCTCTACTTGAAGATATTAAAATGACCGGTACCGTTTATCCTTCGCTTTATTTATGGACATATATATTTGGATTCTCTATCGGTTTTTCTACTACTATTGCGGAGCCTGCATTATTAGCGGTAGCTCTTAAGGCAGAAGAGGTCTCAACAGGGGCTATTTCATCCTGGGGGCTCCGTCTTGCAGTGGCTCTCGGGGTAGCTATTGGCATCTCTCTCGGTTGCCACAGGATTATTACCGGAACTCCCCTTCACTGGTATATTATTGCAGGATATATAATTGTCATTTGCCAGACATACTTTGCACCCAGGATGATTATCCCTCTGGCTTATGATTCGGGAGGAGTTACTACATCCACCGTTACAGTTCCACTGGTTGCCGCACTTGGAATAGGGCTGGCATCTAATGTCCCGGGACGTTCTGTTATCGTTGACGCCTTTGGACTTATAGCCTTTGCCTCGCTATTCCCGATTATAACGGTACTTGGTTATGCAATAATAGCAGAATGGTTTGCAAATAGGAACAGAAGGAGAATCTTTGAAAAAAACTGAAACTTTCTATCATTGGTGGATTCACGCCTGCAGTCAGACAGGAAGTACTGAAGGTAGAATACGTCTTTGTTAATATCTCTTTAATTTTTTTTGGAGGAAAAGTTTATGCGCTTTAAAGTAATAATAGCAATGGTGGAGCAGGAACATCAGGATGATGTTATCACTTCGGCAAAAGACACTGGCGCTACAGGCGTCACAATCCTTAATGCCAGAGGTGAGGGTATACGCGATCAAAAAACCTTTTTTGGTTTACAAATGGAACAGCAGCGGGATGTCCTTCTGTTCATCGTAGAGGATTTCCATGCCAATTCTATCATGGACGCTATTTACAAAGCTGGTAATTTTGAAAAAGGACGCGGTATGGCTTTCTCCTGGACAGTTGACAGGGTCATCGGTACTGAAAGCCAGATGGAGGCGCTTGAAAAAGCAGCTCAGAAAAAATATATTTAACACATTAGAATTTAGCTCCTTTCAGTCGCTAACTTCTTGGTTTTGCTACGCAAAATGAGAATTACACTGATAACTGAAAATTACCTTTATAATACAATGAATCACTTTTATTAGGAAATATTTCAATAAATTGCTGAGCTAAGCACAGCTCTATAAAATGATATTTTAAATCAAGGAGAGAAAAAATGGTGCAACGAGTCAAAGACGTTATGTATGCATATGTCGTAAACATTCACGGGATAACCAAGGTATCAGACGCCTTGAATATCATGAAGGATGAGAACATCCAGACTATACTGGTCAGGCCAAGGAATGATGAGGATGTATATGGGCTGATAACACTTAGAGACATTGCGCGAAAGGTTATAGCAGCAGGGAAACGACTGGATGAAGTCCATGCTTATGAGATTATGACTAAGCCGGTATTGACGGTTGATGTAAGCATGCCGATTACATATGCCGCACGCTTTCTTACAAACTTCAATGTATCCTGGGCGCCGGTTATGGAAAACGGTGAATTAGTCGGAATGGTTTCCTTAATGGGCATTGTTCTGAAAGGTAAGGATATATGACGCCTATGCAAAAAACAAGAGGTGGGTGGCCTGAACAGAAAACGTTCAGGTTTAATCTTCATGATTGAACCAGCAAGAGTGGCGACGTTTGAAATCCTGGACATCCAATTGTAGATTGACAATCGTCAATCTACACTCATCAATCACCAACCCCCCTCTTCTGAAAGAAATGGTATATAAGAAACAAAAAACTCATCAGATTCAGCCCTGCTATTATTACACATGATCCCGTTATTCCAAATATGGGGACAAAAAGCACTCCCGTAAGTATAGCGCCAATAAAAGCTCCTGCATGGTCTGCGCTGTCAATAGTCCCGGCGGTTGCGCCCAGATCTCCTTTCCGCAGAAAATAGAGCTTACTTGATACCGGGAATTCGATGCCTGTAAGTACACCGGTTATTACTACAAGAACCATAAACAGATATTCGTAATCAAAGAACAGGAAAGAAAGCCGGTTCAAGACTAAAGGCATTATAAAGGCATATACAACAATAAAGGCTTCCAAAACAATGAGTATCTTTATCCATTCCTTCTCCTTCATCTCACTGACCTTGCCATGCAGCCCTTCTTCTCCGGCAGTTGTTCTTTGCAATATCATCCTGTTACAAAGGCCGCCTCCCATGGCCAAACCTAACATAAACACTGCAATGATCAGCCCTATCTTTTCATACACATATCCATATATATTTTGAAATGCATATATCAGAATGATCTCAAGCGCCATCCCGGCAAAACCGGTTGTAGCAATAGCCGCTATGCTATTGAATCTTTGCTGAGCACCAAGACTACGTCTGAAAACGATAACGTACACTATCCTGCAAACAAGGAACACGAATACAGGGATTAGAAATATTTTCAGATGACTTCTTTCAAGCAATTTAAGGACATTTCCCAATTGACTGCCGGTAAGCTTGTCCCATAACATGAGATTAAAGAAATAAGTAACCGGTTTTGTATCTGTATTCACGCTGAGATCTTTTCTGCTTTTAATCTCTTCCTCAATAAATTTGACCCTCCCCGGCGGCAAAAGAGTTTGGAATACATGCTCAGAAAAATATTCAGATTGGACGACACGTTCAACATAACGCTTAGTCAATGTCGGTATATCGAATGTGGCGGTATCAAATGAATTGCTAGCAAAGAAATAATTTGTCTGTCCCGGAGAAACAATTACGTGCGGAAATACGCTATGCATGGTCTGATAAATAGAACCCACATAATTACCCACTTCTTCTCCGAGGTAATTTACTGCAGACGATACCCCTGTCGCAAAAACGCCCCCCTTATCAAGGATATCATTTACCTCCAGAAAAAACTCTAACGTATAAAACCTGTTAAGAAACGCCGTAGACGGGTCAGGGATATTTACAAATATTAAATCGTATTTGTCCACCTTCCCTGCTCTCTTAACAAAATATCTTCCATCAACATTAAATATCTTTACCCTCTCATCCGACAATGCCTCTAATTCATCCGGCGGCAGATATTTCCTCGTTGATTCTATCAGAACAGGATCCAGTTCAATGTAGTGCAGTTCATCAATTGGGTGTTTCAACATCTCTCTGATTAATCCACCCATCCCTCCGCCTATCAGCAATACCCGCTTTGGGGCCGGATGCTGCGTCATTACCAGATGAGCTATTTGAGAATTCTCATAATCATCAGGGAAGGCAAAATTATACTGGCCATTTCCGAATACACTGTATTGATCGTCCCTGACACCAATTACAATATTCTCATACCTTGAGTCTATTGATTCTAAAAGCCTTATATCAGGATTCGAGGATCTCCATCTTGCGTTTATAAAATAATCATCAATCTTATTAACTATACCTGAAACCAGTAAAATAAAAGCGGCAAAGAAAAGTAACAAACATGCAAAAGAGTACACTTTCTTATAGAATCTCTTTTCAAAGAATAAAAGCATTAAGAAGATATTTAAAAACAGAAAACAATCAAAGATCAGCGTTATCGCAAACGGTTGAAACCTGGAAACCAGAACAAACGTAAATAATAAGCCGCCTATAAGGCTGCCAATGGATTCAAGTACATACATAAAACCAATGTCCACTGCAGAATCACGCGTAAATCCCTGAACCACTTTACATGCAAGGGGAAATATCAAGCCAATAGTAAAACTGAATGGTGTGATAATAAGTATAGATGAAAAAAGTAGAGATAATATTGGAATGTACTGACCTGCAGGAACGTTGAGGATGTACCTTAATACCCTGATTAAGATTATTTCCAGAGGCAGGATTGCACACATTAGTACCAGTACGAACGTAAATGCAGGTACGTGTTCTCTTAATCTGCCTACAATCCTTCCCCCTGTCGCCGCACCAAATGCAACACCAAACAGCCAGGTACCAAGAATTATTCCAAAACAAAGTTCGTTACCGAAAAAGACCACTATAAATTCCCGGATTATCAATACCTGCGCAATCGTTGCGTAACATCCGATAAATATCATCGAAAATAAAACAAACAACCACATCCTGTTTTCACAAACCATATTCTATTTTATAAATAAGGGATGCTATTTGGTATTATAAAAAATATTTTTTCAGTCAGGCTTACAGTGCAAGTCAATGTAAAAGCAGTATTTATTACATGAACAGGATTTTTTCTCTATAAAAAACGGCCGGTATATTAAGAAATATTAATCTTTTCAGTATTTGAACCGATAATAACTG
>JBHHYW010000078.1:0-9568 GCA_046757745.1 Candidatus Scalindua sp. | reverse complement strand
TATCTTCCTGAAGTGTTGAAAACATAGGCAACTTGTCCCATCTTGTTAATTCCCTGGTCATTTTTATTCGCCCCCCTTCTATCAATTATACCTCATAATTTAGATTTAAAATTCTCAAAGGCATCAATCAGAATTCTCAGAGATGAGATCATCTCCGTTTCTCCATCGCCTTCGACCTTATCTTTGATTGAGTCAAAATATCTATCTCTAAATCCCTTAATATCTTTCGCTACTTTCTTGCCCTTACTCGTTAGCCCCACAACCACCAGTCGCCTGTCGAATTGGTCATGTCCTCTCTCTACAAAACCTTCTTTAACAAGAGTATCGATCATACGAGTCGAGGTGCTTGTGGTTAGAGACATTGCATCACTTAACTCACTCATCTGCATAGTCTTTTTCTCGGTGAATGTAAGTAATGTTAATATCCTGGCTGAAGACATACCGAAGTATGATTCTATTTCCTTATTTAAAAGAATTATACTCTTTAATACCTTGCTCATTAAGTCACTAATATTTCCGTTCTGAGATCCCTTCTTCATTCGCCGGTTCCATTCATACTACAAATATTGTAGCTCCCACCCGATATAAAATACACAATGAAGTTTATTTTTGTTCCCAATAAAGAATATTTTTTTTAAAGTAGGCAGATATATAGTCTATATAGTATTATGCCATAACATCCAATTTAACATGATGATAACTATTATAGTATCATTCTTTAAACTGCGAATTTCTTCACTAAAAGAAGGTTCTTAATTGAGTATTCACCTAAGAAACACTTATTGTACTCTACAAATAATAATCTATGCCTATACATAAGTGTGTGGAATACAGAGCAAAGCCGTTCGTATGAGATCATGCTGAGATTTCAGGTTAAAGCGCGGATAACATTGTGGCACTTTGTTAGTGGAGAGCGAAAGGTTGGTTTTATTTCGATATTATCTTACCAGCAAAAGATATGCTATCAATCACTGAGCAGTTACTTCAGTTTCTGGATTTCATTCTTGATAATATCAGAGACAGGCGCGTCCGGCACGATCTCTAAGAACATCTTAAAATCTTCTATGGCTTTCTTAATCTGACCCCTCTTTTTAAATGATTCACCCCTGAACCTGAAAGCAACCGGATTCAGTGGAAACAGTTCAAGTGATTTATCAAAGTCTGTTATAGCTTCGTCAATTCTGCCTGTCTGAAGCAAAAGAATTCCTCTTTCGGTATAAAATCCTGCATAAGAAGGCTTGATAGTTATTGCTTTGCTGAAATCCTGAATGGCCTTTTCAGATTCATCCATTTCCTTGTACATTTTTGCTCTCAGGTAATAGGCAAATGTTTTGTTTGGAGACAAGCTGATACATTTCCCAAAATCTTCAACGGCCTCTTCAGGTTTTCCTGTATCAGCAAAGAATATTGCCCTGGAAAAATATGCATCACTGAGATTGGGATCCAAATCTATTGCTTTATTAAAGTCATTAATTGCATCATCAAACCTGCCTGTTTCTGTAAAGGCAACGCCTCTGTTACAATACGCCTGTGCATGGCTGGGGTTAATATCAATCACTTTATTGTAATCCTGTATCGCCTTTTCTATTTCACCCATCTTCTTTAACGCTATTGCTCTATTAAGATAAGAAAGTGTAAACGCCGGATTAATCAAAATGGCCTCGCTGAAGTCTTCTATTGCCTTGTCATACTCACCATTTACTCCAAATATTGAACCCCTGTTATAATACGCCGAAGAGTATTTATGATTGAGAGATATTGCCAGGCTATAATTTTTTATTGCCTCGGAAGTCACTTCCATTTTTTCGAATATTACACCTCTGTTACAATAGCCACCAGGATTCCTGGGATTCAACAAGATGGCCTTGTTGCAATCTCCCAACGCTCCCCTGAGATCACCTCCTTCTCTTCTTATTTTAGAACGATTTAGAAATACATTTGAAATTACTTCTTTTTTATTTAAATTCATTAGAAAGCAACCATTCTCTACACTTCTTTTGTCAAACCGTTCTATACTATGTGTTACGTAAAATGCATCAGAAAGGCTCATTCCCCTATGTCCCATCTCAATATTCATCCTCTGTTCGCCATCATCATATCTGATAAAGATATGTTCAGGAACATTTACACCAAACAATGGCAACTTTAACCTCTCCGTTATGGATAGATAAAGAATAGAGAGGCCTATGCAGTTTCCTTTTCTTCTATCAATTACCTTATTTAAATATAAATCTTCCAGATTACCAGTCGGTACATAAGTAAATCCAAGTTCATCAAACAGAAATTCATTAATAGTATTTACTATTGTTTCAGGTTTATCACCTTCCATGATTCGCGCCTTTATCATCCTGGCATACCAATCAATACACTCCACATAATCCCTTATCTTAATTTCTGAATATTCCTCTCTTGCTATAAATAATGATGTCTCAGCAATATCAAGAAGCTGCTCGTCAATCTGAATTAAATCCTGAAACAGTTTATTGTCTGAATGTTGTGACTGGCCATGTTGGACGACTTGTAAATTATCAACGATGTTGTTTTCTGCAAATGTTATTGCCGTACCGCAAGAGGCAAGCAGAAAACATATCAGCGCCTTTACAAACCAGATAATTTTTCTATTATTACTATTATTCCGGATAGTTTTCACAATTTATAATCTCACCTTGTTTGCACTGATTAAAAAACAAATCAAGGCATAAAAGTCCTTGACTCATGGGTATAATTTCAATAGCATTAAACTAATTCTTTTGTTCGCTAATTTATAGAGTTTTGCCAGTACGAACGGGCTACGAAAAACATTAAAATCCCAATGAACAGAAAAAATAAAATACTCTTAGTATCAGAAATTTTATCTTCTATTCTCTTCATATCAACATTTATTTTTGCAAAGGAAGATACTTCTTTTTTGTTTAAAGATTTTAATTTCCCAATGGGAGATACCGCAGAAGAATTTGTAACCGTTTCATTTGACGATTTATTTAACATCTTTGGTAATTATAGCACCCTCACAGATTCGCAGAAAGAAGATTCATGGCGTGAATATAAAGGTAAGTATGTAAGATGGAAAGGAATCGTCAATTATAAAGGCTCAGGTAAGGATGATTGGAACAGAGTCGGCGTTAGACACAACGTTGATACAAATGTTGAATTAATATTTGATAAAGAGAAGAAAGATATTGTTAAAGTAGTAAAGAAAGGAGACAGCATTACTTACACGGGGAAATTATCATTATTATTTGATAGGGATCTGCTGTTCAGACTGGAAGATGCAAATATTGAAACAATTAATGGTACAACGGTCGAAAACTTAAAAAGCAAACTTGAGGAGGATGCCGCATTAACTTTACAGTCTTCTCAGATATCAGAAACATCTATTGATCCGGAATCAGGGAAGCCCCCTGAAGGAGAAATTATTTTATCTTTTGATGGCCTGAATAAAATTTTTGGTAAGCATAGCGGTATTACTCAAGCAAGAAAAGAAGAACTATGGGAGTATTACAGAGGAAAGAACATAAGATGGCAAGGTATCGTTAATTACAAGGGTTTAGGCAGGAATGACTGGAACAGAATCGGCATCAGGCATACGACCGGTACAAATGTTGAGTTAATATTTGATGAAGAGAAGAAAGATGTGGTCGAGATGATAAAAAGAGAAGATAATGTAACTTATACTGGCAAACTGTCAGAACTGTTTGGCAGAAACCTCCTATGTACTATTGAGGATGCTGACATAGAAAAAATTGGTGATAAGACAATCACTGAAATCCATGAAGCTACATCAACAGTTCCAAATACCGACCCAGCTACGGAAAAAGCGATCGACAAGGATGTAATAAAAGAACCTGAGATTAAGATGGCAGATTCAATGGCACCGACGGTTATTAAAAAAGATGAAATAGAGATAATAGAAACCCAGGATGGATTCATAAAACTTTCCTTCAATGAACTTGATAAAATCTTTGGCAAAGAAAACAAAATGACAGAAACACAAAAGGATACGCTGTGGGAAAAATACAATAATAAGTACGTCAGATGGACAGGAGAGGTTATGTCCAGAGGAAAAGGAAGGGTCAGTGGCCTGAGAATGGGAATAAAGCACAAAAAAGGCACTGATGTAGAATTAGTTTTCGATGACGACAAGGAAGAATTAGTCATGGGGACAGAGAAAGGTGATAAGATCACTTATACAGGCAAGCTCGTTACCAGGCGTGGTTATATCCTTCCTTACAAATTAGAAGATGGAAATATAGAAAGTGTTGTAAAGGCTCATTCAACTACAGAATAAGCGAGTTGACAAGCTACGTTTATTGGAGGTCTACCCGCCCACCGAACAGGCACCTTGCCCGCACATAAGGTACAGGCTGGCGTTCGGGCGGGAAGATATCCCCGCCTACCGGCAGGCAGGCGCTACATTTTATTCAATGTGAATTACTTAACAAAAGGAAAGTGAGGCGCTCTATGTTAAAAAAAACTTTTTCCTCATTTTTAATCATATTTACCTTACTCTACTTTAATAGCACTGTCTTAACGGCTCAGGATATTTCTAAACATGACGACCTGATTGTCAAAGGGAACCGGCTGATTGTAGAAAAGAAATACAATGAAGCGCTTGAAGCATACAACGAGGCAATAAAGTTAAGATTCGATTCCTTCATGGGATGGTATAATAAAGGCATATCCCTTGACTTACTTGGCAGATATGAAGATGCCGTAGCAGCGCTTAATCAGGCAGTCAGGATAGAGCCGGATAACCATAAAGCGTGGTTTGTGAAGGGTAATGCATTAGACCATAATATGCAATTTGAAGAATCAATCTCTGCCTTCGATAAGGCAATAGATCTCAAACCGGATTACATCGAAGCGCTTTATGAAAAAGGAAATGTGCTTGACCATATTGGCAAATACGATGAAGCAATAGAGACATATGATAGAATTATTGAATTAAGATCAGACCCATATGAAGCATGGAACAATAAGGGGCTTACACTTGCAAGAATACCGGAGAGAAGAACAGAGGCAATCGATGCGTATGACAAGGCAATAGACATAAAACCGGATTATTATGAAGCATGGGTTAACAAAGGAAATGCCTATGTACGCATAAGAAATTATGAGGATGCCGTCAAGTCCTATGACAAGGCAATTAATATAAAACCGGGAGAACATGCTGCCTGGGCAGACAAAGGTTTTACGCTGGCCGATCTTGGAGAAAATGAGAAGGCCGCAGAGGCATTTAAAAAGGCCGTAAAACTCAAGCCCAATTCCTACGCTTCATGGAACGGTATGGGCTTAGCGCTTGACAAGCTGGATAGATATGAGGAAGCAGTAACGGCCTACAAAAAAGCCTCCAAGATAGACCCGGGATCATACGGTGCATGGACAAACCTGGGACTTGCTTACTCTCGTTCCAACAAACACAACGAAGCCATCAATGCTTATGAACATGCCATCAAGCTTCAACCGGATTCATACGAAACAATAACAGATAAATCCCTTGAGTTGATAAAGCTTAAAAAGTATTCGGATGCGTTTACTACAATTGAAAAAGCCATAAGCCTCAAACCCGATTATCCCCAGGCATGGAATGTTAAAGGTGATGTGCTGACGAATTTAGGAAAGATTAATGGAGCGATTAAAGCCTACAATAAGACAATAACAGTTATCTCTGATCAGGAGGCTTACGAGATCCCACGTCTGGGTAAGATCAAATATCAGGCTTTGAACAAAAAGGGCCTTGCTTTCGTCAGGCTTGAACAATTTAAAGAAGCGGCTGCAGAGTTTGATAAAGCCCTAAGTATAAACCCGAAATCCTATGCAACCTGGATGAACAAAGGAATCGCAGTCGCGAGAATTGGTAAATTAGAAGAGGCGCTAAAGGCATTTGACAGGGTAACAAAGCTAAAACCGGATTTGTATGAGGCATGGAATTCTAAAGGTTTTGTATTCGAAGACCTTGGAAGATTGCAGGAGGCCATACACGCATTCGACAAAGCCGTAACTGTTAATCCAAATTTCTATGTAGCTCTTAACAACAAGGGTCTTGTTCTTGATAAACTTGAAAAACATGAGGAGGCAATTGAGGCTTATAACAAGTCCATACAGACAAATCCTGAGTTTGATGCCGCATGGTTCAATAAGGCCTGTACGTTTGCCCTGTTGAAAGAAAAGGATAAAATGCTGAGTTCACTAAAAAGAGCAATAAGCTTAAACTCTCAGTATAAAATGGTGCTGCAACAGGCCCCTGACTTTGAAGACTACAAAAATGATCCTGACTTTATAAAACTGACGGGAAGATAATCAGCATAAATCAGATATGTAGCGGAAACCTTTTTACCCGACGGTTTGTTTGGCAGACAGGCTTCCATTACAGTTAACAATCGCAGTAGATATTACCTCCCTTTCGGGAGGCGTCCACGTCCACCCTGGCGGGAGTCCAGTACTGGATTCCTCCCGAAAGGGAAGTCTTTCATGTGCCGGAATATTTGGTCATTACAACCATGTCGCAACCAAGAACAACTTAATGTCATTGCGGGCAAGCGGGATAAGGTTTCCATAGAAAAAAATGAATATCCAGGTAGCTGTACTATGCGATTCGGCAACAGAGTATCAGAACAGACTTTGCATCCTCGGCATCTTCGATACAATAAGAACTCGCAAACTCCCCGCCACCAAACCCCAATGTTCAATAGCATTACAAATCTTGTGGACCAAAATTGAAGAAGGCCCTCATACAATAAAGACCAAATTTATGGATGATGATGGCAATCCAACGCTAAAACCTGTTAACTCCTCTGTTGAGGTGTTAATACCTCCGACGTCATCCTTCGTTACTACTAATCACATCCTTAATATTCAACAATTGAAATTTACGAGGACCGGTAATTACCTGATCGTTATTAATATTGATGGAAAAATGTTAACAGAGATTCAGCTTCAGGTCTTACTAATAGAGTAGAAAACGTGACAATTGCCCTTGAGTGCTATACTCATAGTGCGGTGAATACGCAACCGTTCGACTGAGCGTTCGACCAGACTCACACCGAAACCAAGTTTGAAGTGACTAAAGTGAACTAAAATGCCTAAAGTTAATGTAATATTTTTTTACGGTTCACTTTTTCCCGATAGACGTAAAAGTAGCAAATAATTCACTGCACTCTTCATAGTCTGATTTTACTTTTTCCCAAGATAACCATTTCGCTTCTACAATTACTTCTATCCAATATTGTGTTTCACTAGCTTCATTTTCACAGATTTTAATCTTGTTTTTGAAATCTGGCTTACTTCTTGCTCGATTAGATTCTCGATAATTTGCTCCAATAGAAGTTCCGGACTTTGTGATCTGATTTCTTATAACCCTGCCCCAGGTGTATTGGGTAAAGCTGTTGATAAACGTATAGCCTTCACCGCAAATTTTCGTGTGCGTTTTTCAAGCTCTTTAGAAAATTCTTTGTTATCCACAACTTTAGTTCACTTTAAACTTTAGGCACTTTTAACTTTTTATGAGACGCAAAAAACTTCCTAAAGCTTATCCTTAAGTACATGGGCAAAAGAAGGTTTTACAGAGTAGTAGCATAGCTTATGGTGATATATCATCCGGCCCGCTGAAGTTTAACTCCTCATGGCTTGTAAGTATGTTTGGATGAATATACCAGTCTCCTGTAAAGGCCTTTGTAGCGATCCTGTGTGCAGTCTCAGATTCTTGTCCCATGGTCACAGCATAAGTTAATCCGCTCGAAACCCCACCCAGAATCGCATAAGCTGCCTTAAATGGGAAATAAGCCGCCGATGTAATTACACTGGCAGCTACCAAACCTGTCTTACCTGCAGTCGAATGTTCTGCGTACGTTTTGGCAGCTACATCCCTTAGAACACTTCCCTGGACAAAAAAGCTAATACATGAAACAAGTGTCAATATTACAAAAAATCTTCTCATTTCTTTCCCTCCTATTATAAGATTTACTCGATGAATATTTAATAGTGTGGATGATGGTTTGAATACCTGACCGATAAGATACTACGCAACTTTCTATTAGAATGGCTATATAGCATAGATACTTGAAACTTTCAAGCTTAAACATCCTCTGTGCCATGGGTTGCATGTTCACGATTAATCAATTCAAAACCTGACAATGCGGCAAGCCACACAATCAACAGTGACAAGAATACCCTTTCCTGCTTTTTTTATTAATCAAACCCCATGTTCTTCAGGAAATCAACCCCATCCATCAAATCCTTTTCCGTCTCTCTTGGGTGAATTTCTAAAATCTTTATGGTATCTTTTTCCAGATGTTTCTTTAACAAATCGAAATCAACCTCACCTATCCCAGGTACATGGTGGTCTGAATGTCCCTTTACGTCGTGAAGATGAAAACCGACAAGGAACTTACCATATGCGCCAAGTATATCTTTAACACTGACAAAGCCTAAATTCTCCTGCACCTGAGCGTGCCCTGCGTCATGCCAGTACCCGATACGTCCGCCTCCAAACTCCTCAAATATCACTGCCATCTCTTCAAAACCCGGGCACTCCTCGAAAAAGTATCTATTCTCTATGCCAATATTAACATCATACTTCTCCGCTGCTTTCTGTATCTCCTCCATACTCAGTAACATCATCTTAAGGATTTTGCCCTTTTTTCTGTCCCTCAACATCCTGATCTCATCAAGCTTACTTTTGTATACGTCAGAACCTGTCACACCGGCGTCAAATAAGCTGAAAAGCTCTTGACTCATATTATCCATCTGTACCCTGCCAAGATGCAAAACAACAGCCTTGGCACCAAGATCCGCTGCAATTTGAATAGTCTTAACGGCATACTTGACAGCCAGGCACCTCTCTTCTGTGTCTTCTGACGAGAAATGAAATATATCAGCGCCTCCTGTTTCATGTATTTCAGGAATAGGGAAAAAGTTGTGTACACTGACTATCTTTACATCCTGTGATTTTTTCAGGAATTGCTTAATCTCCGTAAATGTATCTTCTGAAATCCTGTATTCCAGTTCTATTTCTCTAAATCCGAGACTGGTAAGACTCTCCATCAGTTTTTGCCCGTCTTTTAATTCTCCAGATTTCCATACAGTCGAAATCCCCAGCATTAGATATATAAATTCTCCTTTCTTTTGAAAGAACACAAATCACAAAAAATGCAATCTGCAACTTCGCTAGTATATCATATATCTATTTGATTGTTTATTATGATTTTTATCCCGTATTGTATAACGTTTTATTAGTATGTTTAATGGTAACTGTAACCTTCAGATTGCGTTCCTTTCTTAACTTTTATCCGCCCAGGCGGATGGCTGTCATATATTGAGATGTAAATATATTATTGAAAGGAAAGAAGGTGGGCAGTTCACACAGAAATCAATAAACAGTCGCTGCTTTCTGTATTTTCATTAGATAGTATTGCATCTCGTTAATAATGTCAAGCATTACTATCACTTCTTTCACAGAGCGAAAGCTCACCTGCCGCTATGAAGCGCAGCGGAATAGCGGTCAGGTACAGCGCCTTGATACTAATTAAGGCCCCCTCCAAGAAATAGTATAATGGTAATTAATAGAATA
>JBHHYW010000077.1:0-9608 GCA_046757745.1 Candidatus Scalindua sp. | reverse complement strand
TTGTGATCCTGGGAGCTTTCCATGGGTACGATGGTCCTTCCATCCGTAAATGCCAACAGAGAGACCTCTTCTCCTGTCAGACATTCTTCTATTACAACCTGTTCCCCAGCATTCCCAAACAACCTATCCTTCATTATAGAGTCTATTGCCTGTAGCGCCTCATCATTAGTTTTACAGACAAATACTCCTTTACCCTTACTCAGCCCATCTGCCTTTACCACTATTGGCGCTCCTCTTGACAAAACATAATGTCTGGCCTGGCTATGGTCATCGAAACATTTAAAGTCTGCAGTTGGAATACCGTGCTTCCGCAAAAGGAGTTTTGAAAACACCTTGCTATCTTCCAGAATCGCCGCTTTTTGGTCAGGCCCAAATACTTTTAAATTATGTTTACTAAAAACATCTACAATCCCATCTACCAAAGGGGCCTCAGGGCCTACAACAGTTAGGCCTATATCTTCTTTAACAGCAAATTCATAAAGTAAGTCTGTTTGATCTGCCGTTATATCTATACATTCGGCGAGTTCTGAAATTCCCGGATTCCCGGGTGCACAAAAGATTTTGCTTACTTGTGGGGACTGTGCTATCTTCCATACAAGACTATGCTCCCTTCCACCACCACCAATTACCAAAACCTTCATCTTAAATTAACTCCTTATGATTGCTGATTTAACTTGCCTGAACTTTTATGGAAGTCCAATACCGGCCATTCTATTAATGTTCATTAATTAGAGCAAGCAAAATTGTAAAAAGTAGGAGCATATAGTCATGTCGAAGGATAGACATGCCTCTAGCATAGCAATACACCCATACATAGACCGAAATTTTTTATTGGAGAAATTATGCAGTCAATGTTATATTAAATCGCACAATTTAGGTCTTAGTGATTCGGCATATAGCCGTCCGCTTGTGAGGACGCAAAATCAAGTGGGCGTGAAGCTTGAAGGCATCGGCTTGAACTAGCCAAAATGGTATGAATACCTGCAAACATTTATAAAATACAATCAAAATCAAATGAGTACCAAAAAGGTTTTTATTACAATTGGAATTGCTTTCTCTATCTTTTTAATCACCCTTCCACTTGTAAGTTACAAATTTCTTAAAAACGCAGTAAAAACTCAAGCTTTCAATCACTTAGTCACTGTCAGAGAATTGTTAAAACATCAGGTAGAACGCTATTTTCAGGAGAGATTTGGAGACGTTAACGTCCTTTCAAGAAATCCGATAATTGGACAGGCTTTTTCCAGATTGTCAAAGGCTTTTCATGCCTCAGGCCTCAACAGTCCCCAATACACTAAAATAGCCGGGCTTTATCAACCTCTGATGGAATATTATTTAACTGATTATGATTATGTAAACATATATTTTGTTGACAAAGATGGTGATGTGATGTTTTCTGCAATAAGGGAGGAGTTTACTGGAACTAATTTACTAACCGGAAGATATAAGCAATTCAGTATTGGCCAGGTTTTCGCACGCGGTTTAGATGGAGTAGCGTTTGAGGACTATACATGGCAGGAAGAGCTACAGGAATTTACTTCTTACTTTTCTGCTCCAGTATACGACGAACAATTGTTATTGGGTGTATTGGTTATAGAAATCCCTTTCTCTCATTTAGATGCTATTTTGACTAAAAGGGCTGGGCTGGGAGAAACCGGAGAAATGTACCTGGTTGGTGAAGACGGCTTTATGAGATCAAATTCCAGGTTTGCTGAAGAACCAACCATACTTCAACTAGAAGTAGATACAGAGGCAACAAGGGAGGCATTAAACGGAATCGTTGGAAGGAAAATAATAAAGGATTATCGAGGGGTTCCGGTATTAAGTGCGTATACCCCCTTAGCTCTTAAATTTGTTAACTGGGTGCTTCTGGTTGAGGTTGATAAAAAAGAGGCTTTCGCTGCTGTTAATACGGTAGAGAGAAGAGTTATGATACTCGGATCCTTGATTGCATGCATAACCTTCTTGTACATCTATTTGGTAAATAGAAAGAAGAATCAACAAATACTCTCAGAATCTTTTGAAGGATCCAAAGCCTGACATATCAGAATCATTCGTTCAAGCAAGTTTACTCTTTTATCTTCTTGATTCGATTTTGTGTGTAAGCATCCTGAACCGCAATGTACGGATCAATGGCTTGTTCTACCAGGCCCTCGTAAGTATCCCCTTTATCTATAGAAACATCATTGAGGGTGTTATAGCTATTGGCTCCTCCACTTGCGAATGGGTTGAGAAGGCCTACGAAAGTTATCGGATCCAGAGCTATATTTCCCAAAAGCCCAATAGCATCACGCACATTAGAAGGGCCAAAAAAAGGTATTTCAATAAATGACCCTGCTCCAACATTATATCTACCAAGGGTCTGTCCAAAGTCTTCATCATGTATGTCCAATTTGAAGTATTTTGTTGCGGGATCTGACAATCCACCTACCCCCAGTGTGGAATTAATAACCAGGCGCAGCATTTCCGTTCCAGCGCCTTTAAATTTACCTTGAAAGATACAGTTGAAAAAACGAATGGGCGTTCTGACATTCGTAAATAAATTCCTGACACCTAAACGTGCCTTTTCCGGTACAACAGTCTCATAACCTTTTGATAAAGGCCTGAAAAACCAATAATATACCTTGTCGTTAAAATTAAACATGGCCCGGTTAAAAGGCTGGATCGAGTCTTTAACAAAAGTTGCCTCCATCTCAATATCTATATCTTCCATTTCTTCATCTTCTTTGGTTGCATCTGCAACCGGGCTTTTGTCATCGCTCGCAGCTACACCAGGTTGCTTCTTTGAAGCAGGCACATCTTCTTCCGCATATACGGATATATTAAATGCATATGCTGTTAATACAAAAAAGAATATTAATAAGAATAATTTTCTCATACGTTTCTCTCCCCTCTGTGAAGGTGCTAAAAGCATTTAATGGTTTTTTATAAATTGTATTTATTAAATCTTTAAAAGGTTGTATCCTTATTCTTTTTTAGAATGTGTAAATTGTAACAAAATGCCTTTAAATTGGCTACGATAATTTCTGGCCAAGCTTACACCTTCAATTATTATTATCGTATATACCCCCATATTATTTATATTATTATTTATCACTTTCAAAAATAATACTGATTAATATTCTTTTGTCAATAGATTAATTCTAAAGGGCTTACGACTCGCAGATTTATCAATATGACTATTCCCGGGCAACTATATCTATCTTCCGAATGGTTTAAATACAATTATCAGTAGCGGAAGCAATGTTAATGCCGTTATAATTGCAATAAACATTGCCAGTCCAGTAAGAAGTCCGAACAGGATCGTAGGGATAAAATTTGAAAATACCAGGATTGAAAACCCGGCAATGATTGTAATTGAGGTATAGTACATTGCATTCCCTATACTTCCATGGCAACGATGCGTTGTACTGATATAATCCTTGTCAGTTTCATATTCCTCCCTGAATCGGTGAATATAATGAATAGTATCATCAACTGCAATACCAATACTTATCGCCGCTATAGTAATCGTCATCATATCCAGTGACCGGCCTGCCAGCCCCATCACACCTAGCACAGAGACTGAGGAAAGCACATTGGGAATAATGGCAATCAGAGATATCTTTACAGAACGAAACAATACCATAAACATAATCATTAATGCAATCACAACAAACCCTATGGTTAATATCTGAGAACTGAAAAGGCTCTGTAACATATTGTTATAAAGTACCATTATACCGGCCAGGCGAACTTGATTCTCTTGCAATCCAAGTTTGCTCTTCATATCAAACATGATCTTTTTAAGTAATCTATCCCGTTTTAATCCCTTCAAGGAATCTTTTATACGTACTGTAAGACGAGCCTGATTATCCGGAATCGAGACATATGGTGTAAGAACCATATCTTTGAATGTATCTGGCAATTGAGTATAAAGAAGGGCGAGTTGAAAATCATCAAGAGGCTTGCCTTCATTAAACTCTTCAGCAATCTTCAACATTGTTCCAAGGGACAAAACCTTTCCGATTTCAGGTAGATTTTCAAGGTAATCATGGACTTTTTGAATTAAAACCATCTTATCAGAAGTAAACCAGTACTTTTCAGAATCATCCTTCTCTTCGTATTCATCAAATTCATCAAACTCGTCAAATTCTTCATCGAAATCTTCATCAGACTCTGCCATGGTATCTTTATTTGATAATGGAACATCCTTTATCTTCCGGGAATCCACAACAACATCAAGAGGTGTTGTGCTTACTACATTAAAGAAGTAATAAAACCTTCTCCAATCCTGATCAATAACCTTAGTCTCTGCCATGGTATCTTTATTTAATAACGGAGTATCTTTTATCTTCCGAGAAGCCACAACAGTATCAAGAGGTGTTGTTTTACCCATATCCTGATCAATAGCCTTGGAGTCTGTAATGGTATCTTGATTTGATGGAGGAGTATCTTTTGCATCCTGAAAATTCACAATAATATCAAGTGGTGTTGTACCTCCCATATCCTGATCAATGACCTTCATCCCCTGGAATATCTCTGTTGACTTTCGAAAATAATCGATAAAGCTGTTTTCCACAGTAAGCCTTGATATACCGACCACTATGATAACAATTAGTATACCGGTAGAAATAAATACCGTTTTTGGATAATTCTGAGTCACATTTGCCAGGATGTGGGTGAATGCTCCGCCAAACTCTTTGTGCTTTTTTAACTTGCCTGCCGGAAGCAGAAAAAGTATTGCAGGAAATAGTAAAAAAGTAACTATCAGAGATACCACTAGTCCAAGACTCATCATCCAACCAAAGGTAATAACAGGCAAAATACCAGAAACCAGCAAAGAGCTGAAACCGGCGATTGTTGTTAAGGTTGTATAGAGACAAGGTATAAACTTTGAAACAACTGTTTCTTTAACAAGCTCCTGCTCTGACCAATCAGGATGTTCCACCAGTAGTTCTCTGTACCTTACAATCAGATGGATAGTCAACGCCATGGTAATAATAAGCTGTAGAGAGATAAAGTTTGAGGATATTACAGTAACCTCCCACCCAAAAATACCAAGCAGCCCTATCATTGCCAGTACGGAAAGAGCACAACAGAGTATTGGTAAAAGCACCCACCGTACTTTTTTAAAAATTACGCCGAGAGCTATAACCAAAAAGACGAGTATACCAATTCCGAAGATTTTGATATCATTTCTGATGAACGTTATCATATCATCGGTAATCATCGATACTCCGCCGAGAAACAGCTCAGCATCCTTCCTATAGCCATCCATTATCCTACGAATAGCAGCAATATCGCTGTGCTTTTCCTTATCCAGTCGAATCTTGCATTCTCTATAATCAAGTTTAAGCTGTTCAAGCTCAGAACGTTCAAGGGGGGTTATGGTATTGTTGGCCTTCTTCTGCCTCAACTCACTCCGCCTGGAAATGATTCTTTCAAACTCCTCATCATCAGCAAGATTGACGATAAGCGCCGTCATCTTCATATCCTGGCTTATCAGGAGCTCCTGATAAATCGGGCTTTTACTTAACTCTGTCCGAGCAAGTTGTAAATCTACATCCGGGCTCTCAAGCGTCTTGATATTTTCCAGCAACTCCTTGATGGGTACAGGCGGATTCCTGAGAAGAGGAACATCGAGGATTGTAAAAACAGAACTAACACGTTTTATCTCATTTAGTTCATCTCGCAATGAACCAAGGTTTCTAAGCGTCTCAGGAGAAAAAAGGTCCCCTTTGGGTTTATACGTCATCAGCAGGTACCTGGCAGTGCCGTATGTCTTGTTTATTTCACGGAAATACTTATAATCTATGTCATTCTCTAGTATCAGAGAATCTGCTGATGCATCAAGCCTGAAATCCCTGGCATGAAACCCAAGATACGTAAACAATCCAAGCAACGCAATAATGACAAAAATTGGCTTGTTTAATATATACCTGGAATAAAAGTTCAGAAATGATTGCATAAGATGAGTAGCTAATAGTAGGAGGAAAAACTATGAACGAGAATCGCTGTTATGATCACGATCATTATCATTTTCAGTTTTCTTTTCTCTCATTTTTGTTAGTAGATCTTCAATCTCACCATTTTCAAGGATATGATTGTACTGAGACCTATATGTATGAATCAGGCTAACACCTTCAATTTCAATATCATATATCCTCCAACCATTTTTGGTTTTAGACATCTTGTATAGCATTGAATATTCCTTTCCCTTGGATAGCAAAACTGTTGGTATCTGCACTTTCTTTTTATTCACTAGAACAGATGGCTGAAAACGAACGCTTTCATCGCTGAAAAGATCCAATTTGTCGACATAAAAGTCCTGAAACAGCTTGATAAAAAGAGTTGTAAACTCGGCTCTCTGCTCAGGATTGAACCGTGACCAGTGTTTCTTTCCCAGGGATAATTTAGCCATTAATGAATACCCAAAGACCGTATTGGTAATCGCAACGACCCTGATTTTCTTCTGATCCATTGTCAACTCTTTGTCAGACAGTATTGTAAATACTTTATCAACTGATGTTTTCAATTTTTCTTCAGCTTCAGATTCAACATCTGCAACTGCAACTTGTGATAACAGAAAAAAGAACAACAACAAACAGGAAATCCTTTTCATAATTTACTCCTCTTACAATTAAGGTGGATTTGCTTCGCTCCCATCCGGTTGAGTATTGCAGGTTCAACCTGCAAGATTGAACCTGTAATAACCGAATCCACCGATAATAGAATAATTCGCACGAAATATTTAACAGTACGTAATTAAATCATCTGTAATGAAGGTTGTCAAGCAATGAAAACATTGACATTTGTCAAAGTATTTAATTAACCTACCTTTCGGGAGGAATCCCGTTCCGGACTCCTTCCGAAAAGCAGGGAATATCTTGAAATAAAAAGAGATATGTTATATTTTAACGCCACCATACTTTTGAACGCAGATCTTCAATCCACTTGATTACTTCACGTTCAACTTTAATTGCTTCACCAATCAGAATATTAATGTCACTATCAGGAAATGATGCACTTGCCCTCACTATCTCAAGCAAATAAATACATTTGCTGGCATTTTTTAATGAGCGTTTACAATTTGCTATATTTCCGCATAACGAATCTTTCTCATAGCCCATGCCATGTCCTCCTGCTATTTTAACAGGGACTATAGATGATGCGGCAATAGCATCCCTGGCGTTCTCGTCTGTTTCTATTCCTCTATTGCTTTTAAAATACTCTCTAAGTCTTATACAAAATTCATAACTTCTTTTATAAGCCGTAATCTTTTTAACATCTTCAACATCTCTTTCTGTCGCTTCATGACATTCAATAGATTTATCAAATATTTGATCTATTTCGCATATATGGCACTCGTTATTCTTCTCACAATCACCACACGATATACTCTTATCATCGCAATCTTCATAGTTATGATCCCATCCCATCTCTTTTGCAATAAGGTCATCACAATCGGGATGATTACGTAGAGTTTCGAAGAGCTCCATGTATTTTGCATTGCGGACATCAGCTTTTTGCAGAAATCTTTCCCAATCCTCTTCATCCCAGTCATCGTCTTCGTGAAAATCTTCATCTCTCATGTCTGGCTTCCTTTTAGAACATTGTAATAACAATCTCTCTGCATCGCCTCAAAGCCCAGGTCTTCTATCAATGATATCATTTCCTCTTTATTCAAACGATAATCCACCCCGGCAGCCCTTACCACATTTTCCTCAATCATTGTGCTTCCCAGATCATTTGCCCCGAACTTCAATGCAAGTTGTGCGATCTTAGAACCCTGCGTCACCCATGACGCCTGGATGTTAGGGATATTATCCAGAAATAAACGGGAAACAGCGAGTGTTCTGAGATAATCAAATCCGCCAATCTTGAAGCCGGTCCTTTTTTCTGCAGATACTGATAAGGCCGTATTCTTTGGCTGAAATGTCCACGGAATAAATGCTGTAAAGCCTCCTGTCTCATCCTGGAGCTTCCTGATCTTATCCAGATGCACGATTCTCTCTTCCATGGTTTCAATATGGCCAAACATCATTGTTGCAGTGCTTTTTATCCCTGAAAGATGCGCCTCCCTCATCACCTGCAACCATTCGTTTACAGAACATTTGTGAGGGCTTAATACGCCCCTGCATCTATCGGTGAGTATCTCGGCTCCGCCGCCGGGAATAGTATCAAGGCCTGCATCCTTTAATAAGGACAGGACTTCCTTTATTGGTAAATCGTTCAGGGTTGAGAAATGAATTATTTCAGGAGGGGAAAAGGAGTGAATATGTATACTAAAACTTTTTTTGATAGACCGTAAGAGATCAACATAAAAATCAATCTTTAGGTCCGGATGTAACCCCCCCTGCATTAAGATTTGTGTTCCGCCCAGGGAAATTGTCTCCTCAATTTTCTTAAAAAGTTCTTCTTTAGCTAACACATAACCATCTTTGTTACCCTTGTCTCTATAAAAAGCACAAAACGTGCACCCTGAAGTACAGACGTTTGTATAGTTTATATTACGGTCTACTATGTACGTCCTGTATTGCTCCGGGTGAAGTTTCCGGCATAATCTATCTGCGGCAGTTCCCAAGCCTATCAAATCATGTGATCCAATGAGCTTTACACCGTCTTCGAAAGACAACCTTTCATGGGAACATACACTGCCAATTACACTATTAATTGTAGAATTCAATCTTAACCCCTTCCTTAACTTCTCCCATTTCCAGGGCGTAATCGTAAAAAGTCTCAAGGCCGCGAATTTCCTGCTCGCCTAAACCATATTTAATAGACTCTTTAAGATACCGGAGGCAGCGTTCTTTCTCCATTTCAAGTCTTTCTGCCTCAGAATCTGCAATTTCATTTATGCACCTCAGGCCATGTTCTTTTGCATCAACTAATAGTTCGCTGAGTCCTTTTAATTTGGAGTCCGACTTTGTTGCCCAAACTGCGTAAACAAAAGGCAACCCGCTTAACTCATGCCATTCTCCTCCCAAATCCAGGACGATGAAACCATCTTCCCGTACTTTCATGGCATCGTCACCAATGACAAGAAATGCATCAGCGTACTCGTTATAAATTTTCCGTTTGTCATCGAGTGTTATAAACTCCGGCTTCAACGAATACCTTTTCCAGAGAATGATTTTTGTGAGGACACAGGAAGTCATAGAATCTTTGTCCAGGGCAACAGTTTTGATTTGATCAATCGCAGGCATTCTGATAAACAGCCTTACACTTTCAACCAGACCGTTTGAGGCGATAGAGCCACCGGGGATAATCTTGTAACCGGTACCTCTAAAGTATCCCACAGAAGGCATTAAGATAATATCTAATTCATCGTTTTCAAGCATTTTCGGTAATGCGGAGGGAACGCCATATACAATATCTACTGCGTCAGCTTTCTCCTGAAAACCATATATAAAAGGTTTCGCATTCATATACGGGACGACACCAATCTTTAATTTTGCCATTATATTGAACTTCTCACAGGAACGACCTTAACTATCTAATCGTTACAATTGCTCAAATGTTTATTGTAAATTAAAACTAAATAGTATATCTGTAAAGACATACAGAAGCAACGAGAAAGTAAAAACTGTCAAGCCAATTTAGAAAATGAGATTTTCAATTAGCAA
>JBHHYW010000076.1:0-9690 GCA_046757745.1 Candidatus Scalindua sp. | reverse complement strand
GATGGCAGGCGCCGCAGGAGATTGGGCTGAAGAACTGGCTTTTTTCCACGTCCCCGGGGACCGTAATAAACTCATCAACAATATTTTCCGGTCTCTTTTCTGGAGGGAGCTTCCAGACAGGAGACCATTCCCTCGGATCACTTGCTAAAGATACATTTGTAAATACAAAGAATAAATAAAATGAGAAATAGAAAATAATTCTTGCGTTAAAATACATAAACTTACATCCTTTCTCTAGAAATATGTATCAAAAAAATTGCGATTATAAACTTATATTATATATAAATATAAATGATAGTGGCAATAATTAAATTATGTTTCAAACTCACCCTTAATACCCTCTAAAATAAACAATTATAAACTGTTGACATAACATCACACCGTTTTTAATATGTAATTTTACCTTTCAACAAAATGGGGATAAACGACGGGGGGCGAATACAGAATCCGTGAGATCATCAGAGAAAAGCAAATCCGTGCAACAAAGATAGTGCAGTGACGAATTAGACCAGAAGATTTTGAAGATTTTATTAAAACAAGGACTAATAAATAATCGAGAGGATATTTTATGAATTATATTCAGCATAATTCGATTGTGAATTTTATTTGGGGTATTGCGGATGATGTGCTTCGCGATATTTATGTTAGGGGAAAATACCGGGATGTTATTTTGCCTATGACGGTTATTCGCCGCTTAGACGCGTTACTTGAGCCGACTAAGAAATCTGTTTTAGACATGAAAAAACAATTAGATAAATCCAAGGTTGCCAATCAAGATGCCGCTTTGTGTCAGTGCGCTGGACAGGCTTTTTACAATGCATCTCCTTTTACATTGCGCGATTTAAAGGCAAGGGCAAAACAGCAACAATTGAAATCTGATTTTGAAGCGTATCTGGATGGCTTTTCCTCAAACGTTCAGGAGATCTTAGATAAGTTTAAATTTTGCAATCAAATCTCTACATTGATTGAATCAGATATCCTTGGTCATCTCATAGAAAAGTTTCTCGATCCATCAATTAATTTAAGCCCCAATCCGGTCAAAGACTATGATGGTAATGTTTTGCTTCCGGGATTAGATAATCACGCTATGGGAACAATTTTTGAAGAACTTATCAGACGTTTTAATGAAGAGAATAACGAAGAAGCCGGGGAGCACTTTACCCCTCGCGATGTTATCAAGTTGATGGCTGATTTGATCTTCTTGCCTATAGCGGACAAGATTGAATCAGGAACTTACCTTGTCTATGATGGCGCGTGCGGTACAGGTGGAATGCTTACCGTGGCGGAAGAACGCCTTAAGGAACTTGCCAAACAGCACAAGAAGAAAGTTTCTATTCACCTTTACGGCCAAGAATCGCAGCCTGAAACATACGCGATATGCAAGGCCGATCTTTTGTTAAAGGGCGAAGGGGATGAGGCCATGAACATGAAATTCGGTTCTACCCTTTCATCGGATGGATTTCCTTCCCAGGAATTTGATTTTATGCTTTCTAATCCACCCTACGGAAAAAGCTGGAAAACAGATTTGGAACGTATGGGAGGTAAAACGGACATAAAAGACCCCCGGTTTATTATCCAGCATGGTGACGACCCGGAATATAAAATGATAACCCGCTCAAGTGATGGACAGCTTTTGTTCTTGGTCAACAAACTCTCAAAAATGAAGCACAAATCAAAGATGGGGAGCCGTATTGCCGAGGTTCATAACGGATCATCGTTATTTACCGGAGATGCCGGTCAGGGTGAGGCGAATATCAGGCGTTGGATTATAGAGAATGATTGGCTTGAGGCTATTATCTCATTGCCTGAAAATACGTTTTACAACACAGGTATCGCGACGTATATCTGGCTTTTAACAAACAAAAAACCTGAGCATAAAAAAAGCAAGGTTCAGCTTATCGATGCTTTACAGTGGTTCGTTCCATTACGGAAGAATCTGGGCAAGAAAAACTGCCAGCTTTCAGAGAAGCACATTCAAGATATATGCAAGCTTGTGACGGACTTTAAAGAGACAGAGCAGTCTAAAATATTTCCCAATGAGGTCTTTGGATATAACAAGATTGTAGTTGAACGTCCGTTGCGGTTACGTGTCGAACTTACTCCAGACACTCTTGATTGTTTTCAAAAGATTTGTGAGAAAAATAAAGAAAAAGAACTCTCAGCGTTAATCGCTGGCTTGTTAAACAAAATCGACAAACGCCTTCATTTAGATTTCAATAAATTTATGCAATCTGTTATCAAATATGCTGATGAAAAGGGCTTTAAGCTTACGGCAAAAAGGCAGAAGCTTATTCAGTCGGAACTGGCTGTTGTGGATGAAAAAGCAGAGCCCGTAATTAAAAAAATCCATAAGAAAAGCAATGTCGAGCCCAATTCGCTATACGGAATTTATGAAGTAAAAATTGATGGAAAAACGCAGTTAGTCGAATATGAACCGGATACTAATCTGCGGGACACTGAACAGGTGCCTTTATTAGAAGATGGTGGAATCGAAGGTTTCTTTAAGCGAGAAGTGATTTCCTATGTGCCCGACACGTGGATTGACACATCCAAGACACAACTTGGTTATGAGATATCGTTTACGCGTTATTTTTATAAACCAACACAACTTAGGACACTGGAAGAAATACAGAAAGACATTTTCGCGTTAGAAAAAGAGACCGAGGGCATCCTTGAGGATATTGTGGAGGATACGAAGGAGTGAAATTGAAACAATATCTGGAATGTAATGAATCTTTTTTTTCTTGGTTAGATAAAGTCCCGCCTCATTGGGATATGAGGAAATTACGTACAATGCTGAAGCCCTGCAATCGCAGAAACCATCCAAACTTACCTTTGCTTTCGGTTGTGAGAGAAAAGGGAATCATTAAACGGAATGTTGAGAATAGAGATGAAAATTATAATTATGTGCCAGATGATCTCAGTAATTATAAAGTTGTAAAAGAGGGGCAATTTGTTATCAACAAAATGAAGTCATGGCAAGGATCATACGGTATTTCTCCGTATGATGGTATTGTTAGTCCTGCTTATTATGTATTTGACTGTAATAATGTTTGTCCTGATTACTTCCATATCGCAATACGCAGCAGAGCATATGTACCTTTTTTTTCGCAAGCATCTGATGGTGTTCGAGTTGGACAATGGGATCTTTCTATTACTCGAATGAAGGAAATTCCATTTGCAATTCCAACAGAAGGTGAGCAAAAAACAATTGTTGCATTTATTCGTTCCAAAGAAAAAAAGATAGCAAAATTTATCCGAAACAAACGCCGTTTGATTCAATTACTTAAAGAGCAAAAGCAGATCATTATCAATCAAGCGATGACTCGCGGCATTGATCCCAATGTCAAGATGAAACCAAGCGGTGTTGATTGGCTAGGTGATATTCCGGAACATTGGGAAATAAGAAGATTGCGCACCGTAGCCTTTGTTAGGCCAAGCGGTGTTGATAAAAACACCAATGAAGGCGAAGTACCTGTAAAGCTTTGTAATTATGTAGATGTTTACAAAAATGAAAGAATATTACACACAATGGATTTTATGAATGCTACTGCAACGCCTGATGAGATAACAAAGTTTGAATTAAAAAGCGGAGACGTGCTTATTACTAAAGATTCAGAAATGTGGAACGATATCGCTGTTCCAGCTTTTATACCTCAGAATATGCCAGGCGTTATATGCGCATATCATTTAGCGATTATTCGTCCAATGAACATTGATGGAGAATTCTTGTTTCGGGCTTTTCTTGCTGAATCTGTGGCAGATCAGTTTAGGGTATCAGCAAATGGGGTAACGAGGTATGGCTTATCACAAGGAGCAATAAAGGGTGCTTGGTTTCCTATCCCGCCCAAAGAAGAACAAACCAAGATAGTTGAATATATTAATCAGAATCTGTCAAAAATCTATTTGGCTATAGAAAAATCGAAACGTGAAATCGAATTAATCCGCGAATACCGTACAAGTCTTATTTCTGACGTGGTTACGGGAAAAGTAGATGTAAGAAATATCAAGGTTGAGGATGTTGCTGAAAAGGAATTACTTGAAGATATGCCCGATGCTGAAGAAACACCTGCCTACGCCGAGGCTTCTGCAGGCAGGGAAGAACTTGAAGATAGTTTAGAGGATGGAAAATAAATATGATTCCTACCAAAACAGTTGAATATTATTGCAGTATTGTTCAAGAGTTACGTAAACTTCCAACAGAAACAGAATGGGTTGAATTCAAGCATAATAAAGTAGATGCTGAGGAGATCGGACAGTCTCTCTCAGCTCTTTCTAACTCAGCGGCGCTGGTTGGAAAGGTTAAGGCATATTTGATTTGGGGAATTGAAGATGGAAGTCATGAAATTATTGGAACTACATTTAAACCAAGAGAAGCTAAAGTAGGGAATGAGGAAATTGAAAACTGGTTGTTGCGGCTTTTATCGCCAAAGATTAAATTCAATTTTTATGAACTGATTATGGAAGACAAGCAGGTTATTTTATTGGAGATCGGATCTGCATTTCGTCATCCGGTTCAATTTAAGAATATAGAATATATACGAGTAGGATCATACCTGAAAAAACTCAAAGATTTTCCTGAAAAAGAACGGGAGTTGTGGCATATTTTTGACGAAACACCGTTTGAGCGGGGTATCGCTCAAGATAATCTTTCGGCGGAAGACGTTTTGTTATTGATTGATTATCCTGCATATTTTTCTCTTCTCAACATGCCATTACCGGATTCACGTGACGGAATAATGAAGGCTTTTGAATCAGAGGAACTGCTTTTGTTGGGAGATAATGGTCAATGGAATATAACAAATCTTGGTGCAATATTATTTGCTAAAGATATTTCTCAGTTTTCTTCTTTAAAACGAAAAGCTGTCAGGGTTATTCAATATAAAGGCATGGACAAAATTGAAACTATTCGTGAACAGATTGGGAGCAAAGGATATGCGTGTGGGTTTGAAGGATTAATAGAATTTCTTAATACCGTTTTGCCTTCAAATGAGGTTATTGGAAAGGCCCTGAGAAAAGATGTTCCAATGTTTCCTGATATTGCTATTCGTGAGTTAGTTGCAAATGCCTTGATTCATCAAGATTTTTATCTTACAGGCACAGCTCCCATGATAGAAATATTCTCAAATCGCATAGAAATTACAAATCCAGGCAGACCACTGGTAAAGACGGATCGTTTTCTTGATAGTCCGCCAAAATCACGCAATGAGGTATTGGCTTCTTTTATGCGAAGAATTGGCGTGTGTGAAGAACGGGGAAGCGGGGTGGATAAGGTGATTTTTCAAACTGAGTTTTATCAACTTCCTGCGCCTTTATTTGAAGAAACAGATAAACATACACGATCGGTTTTGTTTGCGCACAAGGATTTTGAAAACATGAGAAAAGAAGATCGAGTTCGTGCTTGTTACCTGCATGCTTGTTTACAATATGTTCAGCGTAAGAATATGACGAATAGAAGTTTACGCGAAAGGTTCGGGATTGAAGAATCTAAAGGGGCTCAGGTAACACGAGTTATAAATGCGGCAATTGAAGGAAAATTAATTAAGAAGATTGGAGTATTGGAATCGAGAAAAGATGCAAAATATGTTCCTTATTGGAGTTAGAATGTTTTGTGAATAAAATGAGTTTATTTTCGTCCATTTTCGCATTAGTTCTTCAGGTATGGTTTTATGAGTATAAAAAATCAATATATTGTGCCTGTTTTTAGAAAATATACTATATTTTGTCGTATTGCCGTTACGAGTTTATTTTCGTCCATTTTCGCACTTATTATTTAAAGGATGGCAATAGATTGTGAAAAAGACTGATACAAGTGAAAAAGGACTTGAGACGATTATTGTCGAGTCCTTAATTAACGATGCCGGATACAGTCAGGGTAGTAGCAAAGATTTTGACCGGGAACATGCCCTTGATTGGAATAAGCTTTGTTCGTTTCTTTCAGAAACTCAGAAGAAAGCCTTTGAAGGTTTACGGTTGGAGGAAGAAGGCGCACACAGGACACAATTCCTGCACCGTTTGCAGGGAGAGATTGCCAAGAGAGGAGTTGTGGATGTCCTGCGAAATGGCATAAGGCACAATCAACACACGATTGATTTATTTTACGGGGCGCCCTCAGAAGAAAATGTAAAAGCCAAAGAGCTTTACGAAGAGAATGTCTTTAGCGTAACCCGCCAGCTTCACTACAGTAAAAGTGAAACACAGTTATCTCTAGATATCGCTATCTTTATCAATGGCTTACCGTTTGCCACATTCGAACTTAAGAATAAGTTAACCAAGCAGACGGTTGAAGATGCTATTCAACAGTATAAACGCGACAGAGATCCTAATGAACTGCTTTTTCATTTTGGACGATGTGCGGTTCACTTTGCAGTAGATGATCACGAAGTCTGGATGTGCACTCATCTTAAAGGAAAATATTCATGGTTTCTTCCGTTTAATAAAGGCTATAACGACGGCGCCGGTAACCCTCCTAACCCTCAAGGCATAGCCACGGATTATCTGTGGAAGGCTATCCTTAGAAAAGAGAGTTTGACCAATATCATTGAGAACTATGCACAGATCGTTGAAGAAAAGGATCACAAAGGTCGGAAAAGACATAAACAGATTTTTCCTCGCTATCAACAGTTGGATGTGGTGAGAAAGCTTTTGGATGATGTGACTGTTTCGGATATTGGCAAAAGATATTTGATTCAGCATTCAGCCGGAAGCGGGAAAAGTAATTCAATCGCCTGGCTTGCCCATCAGTTTGTTGGGGTAAAAAAAGAAGAGAAGATATTGTTTGATTCAGTTGTGGTTGTGACTGACCGCAGGATTCTTGATAAACAAATCCGGGATACGATTAAACAATTTGCTCAAGTATCGTCAATAGTCGGGCATGCAGAGCGTTCCGGAGATTTAAGAACTTTTTTAAGAGCCGGCAAGAAGATCATTATTACGACAGTTCAAAAATTTCCATTTGTGCTGAGTGAGATTGGAGATGAACACCGCTCCAATAAATTCGCGATTATTATTGATGAGGCGCATTCAAGCCAAGGCGGGCGCGTGTCCGCACAGATGAATGTGGCCTTAGCGTCAAAGGATAATACATTTGGAGATGAAGAGGAAATTAGCATTGAAGATAAAATTAACGAGCTTATGGAAGCGAAGAAGATGATTTCCAACGCCGATTATTTCGCTTTTACGGCCACTCCTAAAAATAAGACATTGGAAATATTTGGAGAGCCTTTTCCTGAAGGTGATAAAGTTAAGCATCGACCTTTTCATTCCTACACTATGAAGCAGGCTATACAGGAAGGGTTTATTCTTGATGTGCTTAAGCATTATACGCCCGTTGACAGTTATTACCGCCTGACAAAGACCGTTGAAGGTGATCCGCTTTATGACACAAAGAAAGCTCAAAAAAAACTTCGCAAGTATGTGGAATCGCATCAGCATGCTATTAAGGAAAAAGCCGAGATTATGGTGGATCATTTCCATGAGCAGGTTATAGGCACGCGAAAGATTGGCGGTAACGCCAGAACCATGATTGTGACGGGCGGTATTAAGCGGGCGATTCAGTATTATCATGCGTTTAAGGATTATTTGAAAGAAAGGAAAAGCCCGTATCAGGCTATTGTTGCTTTTTCAGGAGAGCATGAATTTGGCGGAGTCAGGGTAACGGAGATGAAACTCAATGGATTTCCCAGCAACTTAATTCCTGATAAATTCAAGATTGATCCGTATCGATTTTTGATTGTGGCGGATAAATTTCAGACCGGTTATGACGAGCCCCTATTACATACGATGTATGTAGATAAAATGCTTTCAGGTATAAAAGCGGTGCAGACCATTTCACGTTTAAATCGTGCGCATCCGCAGAAATATGATACATTTGTTTTAGACTTCTTTAATGAGGCGAAGACCATTGAAGAAGCATTTGCAGATTATTACCGCACAACAATCTTAAGTGAAGAAACTGACCCGAATAAACTGCACGATTTGAAATCGACTTTGGATGGATATCAGGTGTATGCGTGGAGTCAGGTTGAGGAATTGGTGGTTAAGTATTTAAGCGGGGTAGAACGGACAGAACTTGACCCGATTCTTGACGCATGTGTCGCTACTTACAAGTCGAACTTAGATGAAGATGGGCAGGTTGATTTTAAAGGAAAAGCGAAGGCTTTTGTGAGGACGTATGGGTTTTTAAGTTCTATTTTGCCTTATACAAGCGCCGAATGGGAAAAGTTATCAATCTTCTTAAATTTTCTTATTCCTAAATTACCAGCTCCTCGAGAAGATGATTTATCGAGAGGGATTTTGGAAACCATAGATATGGATAGTTATCGGGTGGAAATGCAATCAACCATTAAGATTATCTTACCGGATGAGGACGCTGAAGTCGAGCCTGTGCCGACAAGTGGTGGAGGGCGAAAAGCCGAGCCTGAACTGGATCATTTAAGTAATATCATCAAGGCGTTTAACGATCAATTTGGAAATATTGAATGGAAAGACGCGGATAAGATCCGCAAGGTTATTACAGAAGAAATACCGGCAAAGGTTGCTGCTGACGAAGCGTACAAAAACGCAATTGAAAACTCAGACAAACAAAACGCGCGTATTGAACACGACAGGGCCTTGCAACGAGTGATTGTAGAGATGTTAAATGATCATACGGAGTTGTTTAAGCAATTTATGGATAATCCGAGTTTCAAAAAGTGGCTTAGCAATACGATCTTTCATGAGACGTATAAGGTTGGGAAGTAATATTCTTTATGAGCAATTTAACAAGACCAGATTATATTGGACACCGCCAAAGGATAAAGGAAAAATACGAGAAATCTGGGATGGAAGGATGGCTGGATTATGAGGTGCTGGAATTGGCGTTGTCTTATGCCATGCCTCGCAAGGATACAAAACAGATAGCAAAGGAATTGCTTGCTAGATTCAAGACTTTAAACGGTGTTTTAGATGCTAACAGAAAAGAATTGCAGAACATAACTGGGATATCGAAGCATTCGGCTTTATTTTTGAACTTGCTGAAAGATATTTCAGTCCTTTATGTGGAAAAAGGCATACATAACAAAGACTTACTTTCAACCCCTCAGCTTGTTTATAATTATTTAAAGGTTTCTTTGAAGGGATTGGCTGACGAAGAATTCAAGATGTTATTTTTAGATAGCCGAAATCAGTTAATAGCGATAGAAACCTTAAAAACTGGCACGGTAAATCGTTCGATAGTTTTTCCCAGAAAAGTTGTGGAGCGTGCACTGTATCACCATACTGTGGGAGTGATTATTGCACATAATCACCCCGCGGGTTCGTTAGAACCTTCTCAGGAGGATCAGGATATAACAAGGGCTATTAGAGAAGCTTTAAAAACAGTAGATATTGTTTTGCTTGACCATATTGTCATCGGGGGTAATGAGTTTTTTAGTTTTAAAGAACATCGGATTGAGATCGAGGGTTAAATTTGATTTGAGAAATATTAATAATTTACTGTCAATCTATTTTAGGACTGGACAATTTTTGATTAAAAAATCAAAGAGCGAATTGCGAAGGCCTGGCAATATTCAAAAAATAAAATAATTTTTGTAATACATGAAGTTTAAACGTAAAGGCATATTCCATGTTTATATTGTTCAGTGCATTGATGGAATGTATTATACAGGTAGCACTAAGAACTTAGAAGAAAGGATTAAATTACACAATAAA
>JBHHYW010000075.1:0-9711 GCA_046757745.1 Candidatus Scalindua sp. | reverse complement strand
AGATATTACAAAACAAAGTGAATATTGCTTTCGATACCATGTTACAAGTAGGCAAGAAGGTTCTTTGTTGGCAAACTATTTTGCAAATGCAGAGTTACAAAAAATTGCAGTCTTTTATATAAATGATGAATACGGAATCAGTGTGCTAAATGAACTGGAAGGGTATTCAAAAGAGAGATTTAAGATATTACATAAAATTGCCTTTGGGAAGACCGAAACTAATTTTAGAAATTTAATAGCAAAGACAAAGGAGGTAAAGAACTATTTGGCTATTGGATATGGCAACTCATTTATAAATTTGATAAAGCAATTAAAAGAAACTAGGCCTAATGCTAAAATTTACACCAATTATGCATTAGCAGTTACAGAATTTAGAAGGCCATTAGGTAATGCTGCTCAAGGTATTATTTTTACTACTCCGTTATTGCAGAATACTTCGGAAAAAAACCAGTTTATTGAAGAATATGAAAAAAGGTATAATAACAAGCCTAATTTGATAGCAGAGTTTTCTTATGATACCGTTAAGGCTTTAAAGGCTTTCTATAATGTGAGAGATAATTTTGATATTAACATGATAACTGACAGTTTATCAAAAATAAGATTTAAATCGATAAATGGTTACGAAATAAGATTTGATCGTAATCGAGAGGCTATTTTCAATATGGGTTTAGCGTATTTTGATAAAAACAATGAATTACATTTTGTGCCAAAGGAATACGATTAAGATGAATATTTTAATTTGTGGCAGTGGCGCGGCAGGGTTATATGTAGCAAGTATAATTAAGCCAGAGTTTAAATTATATTATACAGGTAGAGGAATATATTTTGATAGTCTGGACAAAGAACATGTTAGGCTAATCCATGATTATAAATTTTACAAACGGAAAACTCATGCTTTTGACCACAAATTACAATACGACATAGTTTTTCTAGCTGTTAAGTATTATGACTTGAGGGAATCCCTAAATACTTTGATTGAGAAAAGAATAATTAGTAATAGTACAATGCTTATAACGTGTCAAAGCATTCATGGTACTAGCAGTTTTGTAAATAGTGTTTGCCTCAGTCGTAAATTAACTCCAATTATCCACAATTGTTTAATATACAATGGCATATCTGTTGTGGAACCAAGTGTAGCATATTTATACGGCAAATATGTTCCCAATTCGTTTTATTTGAATTCAAGAGGTATCTCAGTCAAGAAAGTATTGATAGAAGAAAAATTTAATTTTTTCAAATCTGAAGCTGATATAAACAAGGAATACATTAAAAAACAGTTTTATAACATTATTTATAACGTTTCCTCTGCATTATTTCATGAAAATTTACTAGGGCTTTTGAAAAAGCATGATAAATATCTTTTTAATTTGTTTGAAGATATGGCTTCTATCTCTGAATCATTAGGTCATAAAATAACAGATGAGTTTAGGGATAAATTTTTCAACATAAAAGATTCTCTTTTGTTCTATTATCCTTCAATATTTGTTGATTTAATAATAAGAAAAAAGGGGATTAGTGAATGTGACGCTATAATGAATAGTGTTTTGGGATTAGCTAAAGAAGCTAATATTACCTGCAAACGTATAGTAAGCCTAAAGGAAGAGTTTGAAAATAAATTTGAGTTAAATAAGGTATAATTATGTTGAATAGTGAACTAAAAATATACAATGAACTATCAAACTATTTTCGTAATAAAAATATTTTAACAGACCTACTTAATCTAAAATTAAAAGATGATGACTTTACAACATTATTTAATATATTAAAGAAGTATTTAGAGACAAAAGAAGATGTTTTATTATGCCATTTTAGTGTATGTTCTCGAGAAATGGTAACAAACTATTATTATAAAATATATGCAAAAGAAACGGCAATAAAAGAAAAAGCTGATGCCATTATTAAAAAAATTGATGAAGGTGTATACCCTTCTATTATCCAGCAATTTTATAAACAAGATTTATTAGCAGTTAATCGTGTAGACGCAATTTATGAAGATGGAAGAATTAAGATCAAGATAGCAGATAATGATGTGGAAGAAATATGGCAATCAATTATAAGCGCCTACAAACACGAAATTCCAGAAGTAACTTATGCAGGTTTAATTTTTGCATTTACTTTCTTAGAGATAGGATATGTTCCAGAATTTGCTTTCGTAATTTTATATAATGACAAGAATGTGGAGGAAGCAAAAACTTTTACTGATACTGTAGAGATTTTATTCAGGTCTGCAACCTCATGGTTTATTGAAGAAAAACATCGCAGTGAAGTTCAGAAAAGAATGAAAGCTATCAAATCACACGGTACAAAATCTGCCATGACAGCCATTATGTCCCGCAATCTTTCTCACAATATCGGCTCGCATGTAATTTCTTATTGGAATAATAGATTGGAAGATCAGTTAAAAAGAAGTCAGAAGGAGTTGAAAGAAGAATTAAAAACATTTAGCTCTCCATTGAAAGATACTGATGAGCTTCCTTATGAATATATGAATGAACAGAAATTTATAAAAAGTTCAAAGGAACTGTTGGGGTATATTCAGGAACGTATGGATTTCGTTGCAGAACTTTCAACAAGCGTTCCATGTTCTGAAATGTCTATGGATATAGAGAAAGATATCGTTAACCCTTTTATAACACCCAACGATGATAAGTATGGCGAGCAAAATACGGAAATATCTTCCTTGCTCAGTTATATTGCTCACTCTGAGGATATTGATTTGCATAAAAGAATTAAATTTGAAATAAAGGAAGGCGTAAAAGACGGACGTGTATCAATTCCCAATGGCTATATAGGTAAACATGCTGTATATTCCATCCTTGAAAATTTCATCAGGAATGCAGCAAAACATTATAAAGGGCCTGATTCACCTTTGCTATATGATTATGATATTGTCAAAGAAAATGATATAAAAATGCAGAAGAATAACTATACGAATATCAAGAATGAGATCGATTCCAATGGAGGAAATAGTCAAGGAATTCGAGATAAATTAAATAAGCTTATTAAAAGTCTTAGTTGCGTTATTTCTAATGATGACATAGAAAATAATTTTAAAGATGATGGAGATAAAATAAAAGAAAGTTTAAAAGACAAAGTAATTGAATTTAGAAACACAAATAATAACGAAAAGAAAAAACAGATTAACCGTGATCTCCTAGAATTAATATTTCCTAATGAAATAATTGATACCATTATAAAAATCGAGATTGATGAAAAACAAAATTTCAAACAGGATTATCTCGTTATGAGGCTATGGGATTTAAGAGAAAATTCATGTAGTAGTGAGGCAATAGAGGACATCCGGCAATATCTACCCGGTCAAAAGAATTGTCAGTTTACTGAAGATGGAAGTTTGGCTCCAGGAGGATGGGGTATTAAGGAGATGGTCACTTGCGCAAACTTTCTGAGAAAGAACACACCGGTGGAACTTTACAATCGTCTTTCGTGTCAGGATGGAATACTTGTCGAAAATGAACCGCCATTATTTAAAGTCCTTTGTGACATAAAAAACGATTGCACTGATCCTTCAAATTGTAGCTCAAAAGAACACCCGGATTATAAGGGTAAACTTGGTATAGAATTCTACCTGAGAAAACCAAAAGACCTTGCTATAGTGACGGATGATTCTCTTAATGAAGACAGGAAAATGGGTGAGAAATTCGGTATTTATGAAATTAATCTTCAGAGATACAAAGATAAGGAAATTCCTCACCGCATGTTACTGGTTGAAGGAGAAGGAAATTATGATGATGCCAATAAACCATGCAGAATTAAAAAAAAGAATAGAAGAACCAATCTTAACGATAATGAATATTTAAATTTGTATAATAAATTTATAAAAGAAAAACTAAATAATAATAAAGATTTACCGAAGCTTGCATTTTTTGGTAGATCGTTTAATGGTAATGTTTATGTAGATGTAGATAATGATAGTGATGATGAAAAGATTGGTCGAATAGATAAAAATTTAAATTTTGTGCACCATCTATCTGATCCTAAAGCTACGAAATTTACAAGTGAGGAAAATGGTGAAACTCTTTTTAATAATAACTTCACAAATAGTTATTACCTACAGCCTGTTTCCGCTGGTTATAGTACATACGCCAAACTTTTTGGTGAGCTACCGGATGACCAGCAAATCAAAGATCACTTTATGCTTGAATTGATTGAATCCGCATTAACCAGAGTGGTTATAGTTGATGAAAGAGTCAGCGAATGGGCAAAAAGGAATTTTGCATTTAATAAGACCAATCAAGATATGTTACAAAAAATGAGGGTTTTTGTGCCAGAGGTAGATCGTGAAAATATTAAATTCGATGATTTAAAGAGTAAAATTACGAAAATACCTACAGGTGTCAATAAATGCCAATTCTTTGTTATTCATCAAGGTATTCTTGATAAGCTAAAGAAGGAAAATAACAAGGATAGGGATAAAAAACTTATGGGTATAGTCAAAGAGAAGTTTAAATGGATCGTTATAGACTCAGGCAGGGGTGTGCCTGAGAATTTTGATAGATATGAAGAGTACAAAGTGAGGTTTGTAGAGATATCTGCACTCCAAAGGCTTCTTGAGAATTTTGACAAACATGGCCTTGCCCAGACATTATTCTCTACAAGAAAACCTCCTATAACTAATAAATGGGTTAGAAATGAATAACATTAATGCTGGTGAATATTTAGTTCTGGCAATAACCTGCTGGGGAGACCCTGCAGAAAACAATTTTTTGAAAAGTAAAGGAATTGAAGAAAATGAATGGTATTGTTTGGGGCTTAACAATTCTGGAACAGTAATAGTTAATTTGCCAGACACAACAACAGAAAATCCTGATAGCCTGTCATTTTTACTTATTAATCAAAATAAGTGGAAAAATAATTTAATAAATAATGACGAATACAAAAATAATCTTAACTCCCTGAGTAATAAAAAAAAGATTATTTATACTCACATCAGAAACGGTATTCAATGTAGTGATATTAATATACAAAATACCGTTAAATGTATACCATTCCACCACTGGACACCACCAGGAAAGCCTCTCAAGGAATTCTTAGAAGCAATAACTGTAAATAATAACAGTGATAAAACTACTGAAATTACAGAAGCAGTGTACTGTGAGGCAATAAAAAAGCTTATAGAGGAGTCCCTTAAAGAAACACAAAAATCCCACCTCATCGCCCTCTCCATCCTCTGCCAGGGTTATCTTGCGGCAAATGAAGAACATCTTAAGGAAGAAAAAAAGATTATTAAGTTGCCAGAGGGGATTTCAATTTCCAAAGACAAAAAAGGAAATACCATAAAACGGGATTGGTGGAAACCCGCTTTAGGGGAAGATTATAAGGGTGATGAATTAAAAAATGAATTGAAAACAGAGGATAAGCTCAATGATGCTATCGAATGCCTTATAGAAATAATAAGAGATAAAAAAGTGAAAAAAGACGGCAATGAAATAGTGTATTTTGTTAATGGTGAAGCCACAGACATTGGCGGACTAACAGAAAAGGTAAATACAGCTTATGGGCAGCTTAAAAATATCCTTGGAGCCGCGAAGTGACGCGAAGATGCGCGAAAAAAAGAACCACAGAGTTACGGAAGACACTGAGAAAAAATGATTTAACAGAATACAATCCTCAGCGCCTCCCTGCCAGACATGTCTTTTTGCGGTAGTAGTTAATTTTATCTTAGCGAAAAATGCGTCCTTAGTTGTTATCAAATACGGTGTAAAAGGATACTAAAAAGCAGGGGTTTGTATGTGCAATGGGACAAATGATACATTTATTGTCAGGATAAGAGAAGTTCTAAAGAGAAAAGTCCTATATACTCTACACGCCCTTGATGAAATGAATGCGGAAGATGAACTTATTTCTAAAGACGAGGTCAGAGAAGTTATATTACACGGAGAAATAATAGAGGATTACCCTGAAGACAAAAGAGGTCATAGCTGTTTAATGTTGGGTTTTACACAAAGCGAAAGACCTCTTCATCTAGTCTGCGCTCCGAAAGAAGAATACCTTGCAATAATAACGGTATATATCCCTTCGCTTAAATATTGGGAAGACAATTTCAGATTAAGGAGGAAAAGGTCGTGAAATGTATGTTATGTGACGGAGAAATGAAAAAAAAGGATGTTCCATATACAATAGATAGAAAAGGGTATCATCTCTATATTCGTGAAATCCCTGCGCATGTTTGCACTCAATGTAATGAGAAATATTTTGATGAAAATGAGGTTGAAGGAATTCAAGTGATGATCAAGACACTTGAACAATATATTGAAAAACTTAAAGCAGCATAAATAAGATGAATAGAAGACATTCACTGATTAAAGAAATCATCGGAAACAGTAAAAGATGTGAGCCGCGAAGTAACACGAATGAGGGGATAAAGACTTAGTGAAGCAAGCTTACCAGCTATCTGTTATAGAAAAACACTTTAAAAGGAGGGACAAACATGTCAACCAAAGAAATTATAGAAATTCCTGATGATATTTTGATGTCCTTAAAAATGACACCCAACGATATCAAAATAGAACTTGCCGTTCATTTATATGAAACAAGAAGATTATCTATTGGAAAAGCTAAATCTCTTGCAGGTGTTTCTCTGTGGGAATTTCAAAATATTTTGGCAAGCCGAAAGATACCTGTCAATTATGATATAGAAGATTATAAAGAAGATATAAATACTCTTAAGAGATTACAACGGATAAAATGATTGTAAGTAATTCATCTCCATTAATTAACCTGTCTGCAATAGGGGAATTTAATTTACTCAGAGAGTTGTATGAGGAGATATTAATTCCCTCTGCAGTATGGGATGAGGTTGTTATTAAAGGGAAGGAACAACCCGGGGCTGCAGAAGTCCAAAATGCAAAATGGATTAAAAAGGAACTTGTTGCAAACATGTCTTTTGTTGAAGTTTTAACACTAAATCTTGATAAGGGGGAAGCAGAGGCGATAGCTCTAGCAAAAGAAAAAAATGCAGAAATCATTTTGATAGATGATAAATCAGCCAGAAAGATTGCGCATCATCTTGGTCTCAATTATATCGGGCTTTTAGGTGTTTTAAGAGAGGCAAAATCTAGAGGAATTATTAGAAACATAAAGGGTTATATGGATTTACTAAGGACTGTAGCAGGTTTCTGGATTTCTGAGAATGTATATAAAGATGTTTTAAAATTAGAAAACGAATTATAAAATCAGACAGGATGTACTGGATGGCTATGATAAAGACTTACCACAGACAAACACAGATTCTTTAAGCCGCGAAGTAACACGAAGGGACACTAAAAGAGAAAAAATTAAAAGTGTATTCAACACGTCCGCCAGAATACACGGTGGACAAGGAGATACGGAAGGCACGGGGGGAGAGTAAAAATAAAACTTAGTGAAACTTGGCGTCCTTAGCGGCTATTTTAGCCACGAAGTAACACTAAGAACCACTAAGGGGAAAGAAAAATAATAATAACTTAGTGAAACTTGGTGCTCTTAGTGGCTATTGGAGGGAATCATAGAATAGATGAAGCTGCCTGAATTCTTATATCCACTTTTCTGGGAATATGATGTGGCGACTATTGATACGGTCATGCACGCTGATGTGATTATCGGCCGGATAATGGAGAGGGGGACATGGGCTGCAATGGAATGGCTTCTGCAGAACTATTCTAAAAGTGAATTAGCCGGGTTTCTTGAAAGGAAAGGTAAACAGTTACTGCCGCCGCGTGAGTTGAACTACTGGGCCATAATATGTAATTTGCCGCCTGACAAGAGGCATAAGTGGGTTAAAGATGCACGGGAAGACAGTAATGAATGGAGAAACCGCGTTGCACACTGACATTCTCACAGAAACCCAGAAAAACGTTTTGAAGAAATTAGCCATGATTCTTTCCGGCACAGACTTTTATCTTGCCGGGGGAACAGCCCTTGCCCTCCAGATCGGCCACCGCATGTCTATAGACTTTGACTGGTTCATACCGAGGCTGGGCGACCCCGATATTTTGTTCCGGAAAATAAAGAATGCCGGTATTGATTACACGGCAGTTTCAATTGATATAGAAACAATCTATCTTAATATTGACGGTATTCAAGTAAGTTTCATCGGTTATGATTACCCTTTGTTCGCACCAAAGATACTGCTTAATGAATACGACATTTATCTCGCAAGTCCTGATGATATAGCGTGTATGAAGCTTTCTGCAATAGGGGGACGTGGGTCGAGGAAGGACTTCATAGATATATATTTTCTGATAAAACAATTTAGATCACTTGACGATTATCTAAGAATCTATATGCAGAAGTTTAACACACGGGATATAGGCCATATAGTAAGAAGCCTTGTGTACTTTGACGATGCAGAAGCCGAACCTGAGATAAAGATGGTGAAGCCCATATCTTGGGAGAATTTAAAGGCTGATATGGAGAAATCGGTAAAGAAGTTGAAATTATGATTAAGGAATTAGATAGTGTTGTTCTAAAGCATGATATAGGAAAATATGGTCTGAAAAAGGGTGATATAGGGGCTGTAGTCCATTGCTATGCTGATGGTAATGCCTTTGAGGTCGAGTTTCTTACTGCCGAAGGAAGAACCCTTGCTGTCCTTACGCTTATTTTGGATGATATTAGATTGATGAGTTCTAAAGAGATATTGCATGTGCGTGAAATCGCACAACAATCAGTTTAAATCTGGCTATCAGTCACGAAGAGGCGCGAAGGATCACGAATAAGAAAAAAAGACTTAGTGAAACATGGCGTCCTTAGCGGCAGAAATAATAAAATGAAAAATGCTGAATGGAACAATCTTCGAGCAAGACTTCATCACGACTGGCTTCAAAACAGATACATGACATTTTTAGAATCATGGAAGGATTGCTTTGATGATGCCGAGAAATGCGGATCAAACAAGAATGATGTCCTGGAGCAACTCTTACAATGGAAAAACAAAAAAGATGCTTTTCAAATACTTATCAATGAGTGTGAGGATGCTTTAAGCCCCCAACAACTTTTAAATGAACCTCCACTTGATAGTATGTCGGATGAAAACAAGAAATGGCTTGGAGAGGTTATTCATGCACTTTTTTGTATAAGAACAGGTATTAAGGATAAAACAGTAGATCTCCAAAGGAGTATCGATGAAGTTGACGAGATTGTAAACACTGTAGAACGAGGGTTAAGAAGCGGAAACGAAACAAAAGAGGCTATGGGAGACGAGATTATTTCCACATTTGTAAATTTTAGCAAAAAGATAAGTGAACTGCCGCATGAAATACAGGTAGTGTGAAGTTATAGTTATTAGCCACGAAGAATCACTAAAGAAATAAAAGAACTGGAGGTGTAAAATGTCACTTGCAACAAAGAAAAAAGACAAACTAAAGCATCTATATATCGAGAAAAAAGCAGGAGTATGTGGAGGTGAACCTGTAATTGTTGGAACCAGGATCAGCGTTAGCCTCATCGTCGAAATGGAGAGAGCAGGACACACGGTTGATGAGATGGTGGCGATGTATTCCCACATCAAGCACGCTCAGGTTTATGATGCCTTGTCTTATTATTATGATCACAAAAAGGAGATTGATAAGACTATAGATGAAAACAAAGAAGGATACTGGAAAAAAAAGACGAAGGGTGAAAATTGGAGAAAATAAGGCTCTATATCGATGAAGACCTTTCAGACCGTGTAGCTGTGGCTTTAAGAAGTAAAGGGTTCGATGCAATTAGCGC
>JBHHYW010000074.1:0-9796 GCA_046757745.1 Candidatus Scalindua sp. | reverse complement strand
ATATCTTAAATCCAAAGAATTTTATTGGAAGGGCGCCTAAGCAGGTGACTGAGTATATCACAGGGGTTGCCAAGCCTCTGCTTAGAAAGTTCGAGAAACTACTTGGCATAAAGATTGAATTCAAGGTATGAAAATGGCGATAAGCTCAAATAAGGGATTAGGATTTATTTTGATAACTAACAGGAACATCTGCAAGTCAAAACTTGTTGACATAATAAGCCAGGCCATTGATGGTGGAGTTGGAACTGTTCAGTTGAGGGAAAAAGACCTGAGCAGTGTTGAATTATATAATCTGGCTAGTGAGATTCGTGAAATAACGAGGGAGAAGGATGCGAACCTGATAATTAATGACAGGGTTGATATAGCGCTTGCCGTTGATGCAAACGGTGTGCACCTCGGCTGGCAGTCTTTGGATATAGAAATAGTCAGAAAGATGATAGGGCGTGATAAGTTGATTGGTTTTTCTGCACATAATCTACAGGAGGCAGAGAAGGCAGAAAATTCAGATGCAGATTACGTTACTATCAGCCCAATATTTGAAACTGCGTATAAAGAATATTTTGTAGAGCCGTTGGGTATTGAGAAAATAGGAAAGATCAAGGAAGAAATAGACATTCCGGTTATTGCGTTAGGTGGTATTAACGAAAATAACGTAAACAGTGTTCTGGAAAACGGCGCTGATGGTATCGCCGTTATATCCGCCATACTTCAATCTGAAGATCCCAGGCAATCTACAAGCAGGCTATACAAAGAGATTAAAAGGCATGAATCTAAACCAGAAAGTAGAATTTTCATTTCAGGACACGGATAAACGCAGATAAAAAGAATTTTGAATGTTTAATAACAACTTTTGTAGGGTGGATTAAGCGCCTGTCCGCCAGCTTGTTAGGCGGGAAGCGAATCCACCTTCATTATTACGGTATAACATATGTTTATTTTTGATGGATTCGGCCTAAGGACCTTAATCCACCTGATTTATATTAGATCGACAAGTGCCCATCCGAATGACGCTGTCGGGCAGGCATCTGCGAAGATCTGCGTCCTATACATTTTAACAGGGAGGGGAGATGCAGTTATTAACTAACTTGAAATTTGATGATAAAGGTCTTATACCGGCCGTTATTGTTGACGTAACTGATAACAGGGTTTTAACACTATGCTTTATGAATCAGGAAGCCATGGAAAAGACTATTGAAACAGGCAAAGTACATGTGTTTCGTCGTTCAAAGAACAGATTAATGCTTAAAGGCGAGACTTCCGGTCACACACAGTCGGTAGAGGAGGTCTTCTTTGATTGTGAAGGTAAATCACTCGTTATTAAGGTTAAACAAAATGTTGCTGCCTGTCATGCTGGATATAGGTCGTGTTATTATAGGAAGTACAATGATAAAACCGATAGTATCGAAATAATAGAGGAAAAGATCTTTGACCCTGAGAAGACGTATAAGATATGACGATAGCGGGACAGTAGCCAGAAATTGCTTGCAAAGGATATTACCAAGTGTTATATTCACATCTTATAAGTAAATTTATCTTTCTTATGCTTGACAGAAATAGTGGGGGAAAGTAAAACATGAATAAAATTATTAGGCGTTTCGGACTCGTGTTTTTGGCTTTATCGGTCTTTTTGGTACAGGGATGTGCTGAATTGAACGAACTAAGGACAGCTAATCGTCGTCAGGCAATTACTATTCGCGATCAAATGTCTGAGCTTGATAAGTTAAGGACAGAAGTTGATTCCGCTGGCAAGGTTAACAAGGCATACGAGGAACGCGCACAGGCTGACGAGGAAGTGAAGAGAAGGCTTCGTGCAGATTTAGAGAGTCTTGCGAAATCTATAGGCGGCGGCGCTGCAGTCAGGGATACAGTCGAAGGCCCAGTGATTGAGCTGCCGGATAAAATATTGTTCGATTCAGGTTTTGCAAAAATAAAACCGGGTGGCGAAGCCGCCCTAAAAAAGATTGCGGAGCATCTCAGATCTAAGCCTGATACTACAGTAAGGATTGACGGCCATACTGATACTGATCCAATCGTAAAATCAAAATACTTGTGGGATTCGAATCATCACTTATCGGCCGGAAGGGCATTGAGTGTATTTCAATATCTTGTAAAGAAAGAAAATATAGATGCGAAAAGGATACACATAGCGGCTTACGGCCCGAACAGGCCTATTGCCTCCAATACTACCGAAGCCGGAAAGGGAAAGAACAGAAGAGTCGAATTCCTCATCTTACCTCCGACAACTGAGACAAGTAAAAAATAAATTATATTAACTAAGTAATTTAAATTTTAAACACTTCTTACAAAACTTAAAAGCCTTGCTATAAGTAGCGGAAGATGTGCTTGAATTAAAAAATGCAGTAAGGCAGTATGACAAAGGCATCAAATTCGCGAGTAAAAAAAGTAAAGGGTGATAATAAGGCGTGGCAGTCTTTATGTTCTGTTAAGCTTGCCGTAATAATCATAATCATTCTGGCTGTTGCGTGTATCTTAGGCACGGTAATTCTTCAGATGAAACCGCCTGAAGAATATGTGAGCAGATACGGTGAAGTGCTTGCGAAATTCTTCTCGGCAATTCAATTCACGGATATATTTCATTCCTACTGGTTTGCATTCCTTCTGGTACTATTGTGTGTAAATCTGGGTTGCTGTACAGTCAAGAGGTGGAGGAATACCATACTCCAAATAGGCTTCCTGATCACACATATCAGCATAATCATGATATTGATTGGTTGTTCTATTGACCTTCAATTTGGAGAGAAAGGCGGTGTTAATGTTTATAAGGGAAAGTCAGTAGATTATTACCTGAATCGTGCCGATTACAGGAAGGTACCATTAGATTTTAAGGTATACTGTGATGACTTTATAATAGAAAAACATCCACCGAAGTTCAGATTAGTCACCTTTGTAAAAAACAAAGACCTGCAAAAGGTGATTCCAGTAAAAGTAGGTAAAAAGATTAAAATTCAGGGATCCAACTATGCGGTTACGGTTAAAGACTATTATTCGGATGCAGAATATATACAGGAACCAATCAATACGTCAAATGAACCAAAGAATCCTGCGATATATGTTCAAATGCTGGATTCTAACCAAGTTACCGCCGAAGGCTGGCTACTTGCTAAAGACCGTAATTGGTATAATGACTCTAAACGCGATTTAAGAGTTGAATATTTGTGGGCGGATAACGATGCAGGATACGAGATACTTGCAAAGACTGTAGGGAAAGGTACAAAACCAAAGCTGGATATTACCATAGAAGGAAAGAATATTTATAAAAGTGTACCGGTCGAAGAGGGGAACAGCATCTCGATTGACGGTACTGATTACGTGGTTGAGATTAAACAATTGGCGCTTGATTATGCTAATAGAGCTGCGCCATTAAAAGAGCAATCTTCAGACAATCCGGCTGTAAAAGTTGAGATTACAGGTCCTCAGGGTGTTGATTCCCGTTGGGCATTCTCTAAGTACCCTGATTATTGGGATAAGGCTCACCAGTCGAAATATAAGGATATTAAGCTGACATGTTCTATCCCTGAAGATTTCTCTGAAGAGGCTAATAGACTAAAGATAGTCCAGAATAAAGATGGAAAACAGACATTTTCATATTTTAATGACGGCAAGTTGGTTAGTATTACAGATTGGGAAATTGGCAAGAGTTACGATATAGACGAAACAGGGCAACAGTTAAGAATAGTAAAGTATTTCCCTTCGTATAGCACAAAAAGTGAAGTTGTCAGGAAGTCTGATAATCATCAGAATCGTAACCATGCGTCCGGTGACCATGTGGGGACCCCTGCAATATTTCTAGAAATTGAAGGCCCTAGAGGCAAAGTGGCCTATTGGATGCTGGCAAATAATCCGGCAAAATGGTATCCTGATAAGAACTTTGCGCTTTTATATGAACAGACCGGTATGGTAGTCAAAGATTATAAAAGTATACTGAGAGTTGTAGATAGCGGAAAAAATGTGATGACAAAGACTATTGAAGTCAATGACCCTATGAAGTATAAAGGGTATGTATTTTATCAGTCAAGCTATGATCCGGAAGGGGGGAAATACACCGGACTTCAGGTAACCAGAAATCCCGGCCTGGTAGTGGTGTATTCCGGTTTTATTCTTTTGTGTGTGGGTGTTGTTTTTATCTTTTATGTAAAGCCATTCTTGAGACGGAAATTGAAGAAGGGGCAAAAGGTGGAAGATTATTATTCAGATGACGAGATTGCAGCGGAACATATCGAACAGTGACAAATGGTTATCATTTAACTAAATATTAAAGAGAGGTGAGTTAGACATGGATTTCTTGTTAAGAATTACATTTTGTATATATATAGCAAGTGTTGTCGCATATATAGTCAGGGAAGTATGGAGAACAAAAACCTTACGTTGGGTTGCTTTTGGCATCTTTGCCAGCGCTCTTGCATTAAACACCATCCTGGTGCTTATGAGATGGGCAGAGGCACACCATGCACCAATGTCTGATAAGTTTGAATCATTTGTATTCTTTGGTTGGAGTATAGCGCTGGTGTACATGATCATGGAACTTGTTACAATTTTTATTGTGCGTGTACACGATTCTCGATTGGGAATTATAGGCGCATTGCAGTGTGTCTTATCAGGATGGATGCTGTATGCAGCTATTAGCGTGCCTGATAACAGCATAAGAGAGTTGCCGCCTGCGCTTCAGAGCAACTGGCTGGTTGTACACGTAATAAACTATTTTATATCATATTCTGCCTTGAGTATTTCGTTCTCTTCCGCAATTATTTATTTAATATATAGGGCAATATATCACGGGAGGTCTCAGGAAATTGTTATGTCCGGGACCGACAGCCAATTAAGAAAGAATGTGACCTTTGATAAATTAGCATATATTTCCGTAACTATTGGATTCCCTTTCCTAACCGTAGGGTTGATTACGGGCTCGATATGGGCAAAGGGAGCGTGGGGCACATATTGGGGATGGGATCCAAAAGAGATATGGTCTCTAATTAGCTGGCTCGTTTACCTTGCATATTTACATTTGCCCATGATGTTACCTAAGACGAGTATCAAGAAATCATTTGCGCCTATTTTGCTCTCAATAGTACTGTTGATCGCTTTTCCTATTGTGTTATTTACCTTTATGGGCTTGCATAAGCTTCCTACTGCTTCAAGTAGTGACCATATTTATGCAGAATAAGACTGGAAATAGTATTTTTGACTTGTGTTAAATTCCAGTATTTCTCTTTAAGATTGCTTAAGGATATAACCAGGATGACATAAAGCAAAGAAAAAACTCCGTAAAAGAGTTTTTTGTCATATCTCCGTAAACATTTCATGTGTGAAGCCAATAGTCATATGGCTATGCCGACATAAACTCATTATTAACTCAACCTGGCCGGGTTAGAACAGATTAGAAATTTACCACATTTTTGTTCTAACCCGGCCAGGTTGGATATATGAACACCTGCGGATTCCAAACTCTGGCCCAGACCACAGAACCTGCACCTCGGAGTGAGATTCGCACCGAGGCAGGCTTTCCCTTATTAGTATTAAGAATTGCCAAATCTTTGTGTAGTAAGGTTCGTTTTCCAAATGGACATTTTTGTTTATTAATAGAATTCTTCTGAATATCTGATAAAATGACCAAAAATACGAAAATGTAAAGAAAGATATTATTTCTAATCTTTTGCGAAGCAAAACCAGGAAGTTAGCGACAGAAAGGGGCTAAATTCTATGGGAAAAACAAGGTTGCATGTCGTTATAGAGGGGCGAGTACAGGGGGTCTTTTTCAGGGCAGGGACAAGAGAGAAGGCGTGTTCATTAGGTTTAAGCGGCTGGGTTAAAAATTGTTTAGATGGATGTGTTGAAGCAGTCTTTGAAGGCGAGAGAGATAAGGTTGAACAGGTTTTAAAATGGTGCCATAAGGGCCCGCCGGGGGCAATGGTTAGAAATGTTGAAGCCAATTGGGAAGAGGCAACTGGAGAGTTTGATTCATTCTCAATAGAATATTAAAATAAATTATCCCATTTTACTTTCTAATTTAATACATTGGGATTTTCATTTCAAATCTTTGTAAATTAAGTCTTTAATCTTTTATTTTAACGCAGAGGCGCAGAGGACTAAAGGGTGATAAAAACTGATGTAGAGTAAAAAACGTGTTATTGGTTATGCATGAAAACGAGATATCAGAGAAGATAACCGGCGCTGCAAAAGAAGTACATCGTATTTTAGGGCAGACTTTTGGAGTCTGTTTATGAAGATGCGCTTTGCCATAAGTTACATCTGAGAGGATTGCAATTTAAAAAACAACAAGGCGTGCTAGTTACTTATAAAGGAATATAATTTTAGTAGGGTGGCATGGACAAACTCGTTTGTCCGTGTTGTGCCATAAAAACTCGATGATGATTAAGACAAGGGCAACAGAAGACGGGGTAGTTGTATCTGTTAAGGTGCAGCCAAATTCCAGCAAAGACCGGGTGGTAGGGGAATATGCTGACCGGCTAAAGATTGCGGTCACTGTGGCACCAGAAAAGGGGAAGGCAAACAAGGCCGTAATCAAATTATTTGCCAAATGGCTAGGGGTCAAGATCTCCGATATTCAAGTGATATCCGGAGAAACGTCAAGAGACAAGGAACTGTTTATAAGAAACATTACAGAAGAAGATTTGAATAAATTAGTTTCACAAATATATTAAAAAAGTAGGGTGGATTAAAGTCCTCGGCGCCTTTTGTCCGGGGAAGCGAAGCGAATCCACCACTAACCAAGTGTGAAGTGTCTTAAGTGAACTACTGTTCTTAAAGTAGAAAATTGTTTTTCTGCCGCAACTTTAGCTCACTTCAAATTTCCTGCCCGAACTGATCGGCAGGCGGGTAGGCAATTTAAACTTAATAAAGGGAATGTTTTCCTTTAGTTAAAACTAATGAGTTATAAAGATACTATCAATTTACCAAAAACAAAGTTTTCCATGAAGGGAAACCTCGTTCAGAGGGAACCCGAATTTCTTAAAAAGTGGGAAAAAGATGGCCTGTACGCTCAAATACGAAAGGCAAGGGCAGGTGCAAAGAAATTCATTCTACATGACGGGCCTCCATACCCTACAGGTGGCCTCCATATAGGAACAGGATTAAACAAAATATTGAAAGACATGATTGTCCGGTTTTATACCATGAGAGGGTATGACGCCCCGTATATACCGGGCTGGGACTGCCATGGCCTGCCCATTGAACACAGGGTATTGCAGGAACTGGGTTCGAAGGCAAAAGAGATGGAAAAGATTGAGATTCGCAGGAAGTGCAAAAAATATGCTGAAAAATTCGTAAAGGTGCAGATGAAGCAGTTTAAGGCACTGGGTGTATCAGGTGACTGGGACTCTGCTTATTTAACCTTCACTCCACAATATGAAGCAGGCATAATAGAGGTGTTTGGCGAACTTGTTGAAAAAGGATATGTCTACAGAAGCCTGAAACCCATACATTGGTGTATGCAATGTGAGACTGCACTTGCTGAGGCAGAGTTGGAACATCAGGATAAAACCAGCCCTTCAATTTACGCCAACTTCAAACTGATAGATAATCCAAAAGATAAGTTTGATGGGCTCCAGGATGAAGATGTTTATATGCTGATATGGACCACTACTCCATGGACGTTACCGGCAAACCTTGGAATCGCATTGCATCCTGAATATCAATACACAGCAGTGAGATATATAAATTCAAAGACACAAAAAAAACAGGTTTCAATACTGGCTGAAGATTTAGTGGATTCTGTCATGAGCCGGCTTGAAATAGAGAATTACGAACGTATGGGTACGGTCAAAGGCAGTTCCCTGGAAGGCTTGAAATATCAGCATACTATTATGAAACGGGAAGGATCTGTAGTTCTGGCAAATTACGTTACTCTTACGGACGGAACAGGGTGTGTGCATACTGCTCCCGGCCATGGACAGGACGATTACCAGACAGGTTTAAGGTATGACATGCCGATTGTAAGTCCGGTTGATGCAATCGGAGTATTTACAGAAGAGGCAGGGGATTTTGCAGGGCAGAATATATATGACGCAAATAAATCAATAACAGACAGACTCGATGAGTTAGGTCTTTTATTGTGTATGGAGAAAATAAGCCACTCTTATCCTCATTGCTGGCGCTGTAGAAAACCGGTGATCTTTCGGGCAACTGAACAATGGTTTGTAAACATTGATCATCAGGATCTCAGAAAAAATGCGTTAGCTGAGATAGAGAAAACAAACTGGGTACCGCAATGGGGGGAAGTCAGGTTATCAAATATGATAAAGGAGCGACCTGATTGGTGTATCTCAAGACAACGCTCATGGGGTGTCCCTATACCTGCTTTCTACTGTAACAACTGCAAGGAATCACTCCTGGACGTGAAGGTTGTAAACCATGTGCGTGATATGTTCCTGCAACATGGTGCAGATAGCTGGTTTTATAAAGACACGAAGGAGTTCCTGCCGGACGGCACAAAATGTCCGAAGTGCAGCTCTTCTGACTTTGAAAAGGAGAATGACATCTTCGACGTATGGTTCGAATCAGGTTCCAGCCATAATTCTGTTTTGAGGAAACGGGAGGAATTATCTTTCCCGGCGGATGTATACCTTGAAGGAAGCGATCAGCATCGAGGCTGGTTTCAGCTCTCTCTGCTTCCTTCAGTTGCGGCATGGGGGTGTGCCCCATTCAAAACAGTAATAACCCACGGTTTTGTAGTAGACGAACATGGTAAAAAGATGTCTAAATCGCTTGGTAATTTTGTATCGGTTGGAGATGCCCTGAAGGATATGGGAGGGGATATCGTAAGGCTGTGGACGTCTTCCATGGAGTACAGAAACGAGATGAACACTTCTCCCTCTATCATTGCAAAGCTGTCAGATTCCTACAGGCGTATCAGGAATACCTTCAGGTATATCCTTGGCAATCTATTTAACTTTGATCCGGGCAAGGATTCGGTAGAGTACTCGCAACTGTTGGAGATTGACAGGTGGGCGCTGCACAAGACGGAAGAACTCATTGCTGCAATAACATCTGCTTTCGAATCATATCAATTTCACCGCGTTTATCATATCGTTCACAACTTCTGTGCAGTTGAGATGAGCTCCTTCTATCTGGACATTCTGAAGGACAGACTGTACACCTTTTCGAAGGATTCTATTGAAAGACGTGCAGCCCAGACTGTTCTTCACAGGATAAATTCCGTGCTGGTAAGGCTCCTTGCCCCAATCCTGGCCTATACCTCGGAAGAGGTGTGGTTGGAGATGACGCATGATGATGGTAGTGCCAATTCTGTACACATGGCCGATTGGCCGGTTAATAATGAAAAGCACATAGATAATGAGCTTAACGACAGGTGGGAAAAGATTATCAAGATCAGGACGGATGTTGCAAGAGAGTTGGAAGGAATGAGGGCGTCTAAACAAATAGGCAACTCCCTTGAGGCGTCGGTTGGCCTTTATACTGACGATGTTGAGATGCTCAATCTACTTAAAGAATATGAGAGTGATTTCCCGATGATATTCATAGTCTCAGACGTAAATGTCTGTGAAGAACCCCTGGATTCTTCGAATAAGGGAGAGATATTTGAAAAGCTGTTTATCAAGGTAAGTGTTTCAGATAGTAATAAATGTGACAGATGCTGGAACTACCGTAAAGAGGTAGGCAAGATAGAGAAATATCCGACACTGTGTAACCGCTGTGCAGATGTTATTGAAGAAGTTGAGCCACTAAATTGAGATAAATAAGAAGTTTATTACCTGGATTTTGCACAAGAAGTCATAAAAAAGAATGAAAACAATTGGGC